>NZ_JAKRFY010000010.1:0-194150 GCF_022347805.1 Pseudoalteromonas sp. Of7M-16
CGAAGTGGAGCGCCATATTAACCGCTTCACTTTTAAAGTCAACTAGAAAATTTAATTTTTCTTAATTAAGCTTTCCGTTTAACTTTGACCTTCACTTTGCCTCTTGCTTTTCAGCGTGTTGCCCCGTGTCAGTGGGTGCGCATTATAGGGAGATTTAAGATTGGTGCAAGCGTTTTTTTGATAAAAATACAAAAAAACGCTCAACAGCATAAAACACAACCAAAACCCTTTGTTTTAGTGCATTTTTTAAGCAGAAGCTTATTCACTTTCTACATTTAGAAGCCATCCGCATTTTTCTTGATATCGCGCTTCTTGTTCTAATTCGCTGCACATAAGAGGATGTTCATCTAACCAAGTTTTAGGCATCGTCAGTGTCAGCGTTTCTGGCTCTGACGCCGTCAGGAATAATTCTGGTAAAACATCATCCTGTCGACGCATAGATAAAATTACACCTATGCGCAGCAATCGTATCAAGACTTCAGCTAAATGTTGATTAACACCCAACGTAGAAAACGAGTCGGTATCTATATCAAGACGATGACAGCTCACCAAAGCAGC
The DNA here is from genome assembly GCF_022347805.1 of Pseudoalteromonas sp. Of7M-16. NCBI lineage: Bacteria > Pseudomonadati > Pseudomonadota > Gammaproteobacteria > Alteromonadales > Pseudoalteromonadaceae > Pseudoalteromonas > Pseudoalteromonas sp. Of7M-16. The sequence goes on from NZ_JAKRFY010000010.1 coordinate 559, forward strand.
AATAAGCTGTTTTTGCGCACGCGTATACCCGGGCATCACACTATTATTGAGTATATATGCACTGTGAAGGTGATACTCTTTGAAATCGATCAATAAGCCAATTTCATGCATCACAGATGCTGCTTTAAGCGCATCGCTGCCAAAACGCATATCTACAGACCAGTACCCTTGGAGTTGGTTTAAGAAACCATTGCTAATTTCATAAACTCGCTGTGCTTGTAAGTTATCGACATGATAGCGTGCCATAAAACAATTGAGAGTGCGTTTTCGAATGTCTGCAACACTCAAGTCTTCAATCATACTGTACAACACACCTTCACGCAGTGCACCGCCTGCCAAACCCATATATTCAATTTCTAAAGATTCGAACAAGGCAATCAAAATTGCGAGGCCTGATACAAATACTAAGCGTCTTTCTTCACTCAGCCCGGGAAGGTCGAGCTGTGGAATTGTTTTACATTCGCTTGCAAGCGCCTTGATATCGTATAGTTTGTCCAGTGACAGATATTCATCTAGGCCAAGTGCCGAGAAAATTTCCTGAATAGCCTGCACCGTACCCGAAGCGCCTATCGCAAGCTCCCAACCAACCTGTTGGAATGCGGTGACATGAGGAGCAATTGTATTTTTTGCAGCTGCAATGGCGCTGGCAAAGTTTTCTTCACTTAATTGGTCATCTTTGAAAAACTTTTCTAGGTAAGTAACACATCCCATATTAAGGCTGTGGTAAACCTCCGCATCAAAGCCTCTACCTATGACAACCTCTGTACTTGCGCCACCAATATCCACAACCAGTTGCTTGCCGTGACATGCCGATGTATGTGCCACCCCTTTATAGATAGTACAAGCTTCAAGTTCACCACTAATAATTTCTATTTTATGGTTCAGTATACTTTGTGCTCGCTGTTTAAATTCATCAGCATTCACAGCCAAACGCAATGTCGCTGTTGCAACAATCTTTATATTTTGCGCTGGAATATCCTGTAGTCGCTCAGCAAATAAAGACAGACATTCCCACCCACGCTCCATCGCTTCTTGTGATAAAACATTTTGTTCATTTAGCCCGGCAGCTAGCCTAACTTTGCGTTTCACTCGGCCAATCGTATGGACTCCGCCCGCCATATGCTTTGCAATAAGCATATGAAAACTATTAGAGCCCAAATCAATGACGGCATATACATTATTTAGTGGTGAGTTGTATCCCACGCTTGTAACCTCTACTTACCTTTACTGCTTTTAACTGTGCTTAGGCGATGATTTTTGGTAATTACCTTGACGTCTAGAATTACCACGTTTCCTTTGACCAGCAGGGTAGTTTCTACGATGCTGCTTTACTGGTGCTTTTATATCATCTAGTAGTGCAGACTTATCGTAATGAGAAATTGGAATAGCATGTTCAATATACTCTTCTATCTCATGTAAGTTGTATGCATACTGCTCACACGCAAAACTAATTGCATGTCCAGAAGCACCAGCTCGCCCTGTACGCCCTATGCGGTGTACGTAGTCTTCTCTGTCATCTGGTAAATCAAAGTTAAATACATGACTGACTTCAGGAATGTGCAACCCACGCGCAGCAACATCTGTTGCAACAAGCAAATCTAAATCACCTTTAGTGAACTTAGCTAAGATTGACAATCGCTTCTTTTGATTCACATCGCCTGTTAACAAGCCAACTCGATGCCCATCAGCTTTTAACCACTCGTACACGTTTTCACAACTATGCTTGGTATTAGCAAACACGATTGCTTTATCTGGCCACTCTTCCTCGATTAGCGTTAAAAGTAAAGGCAATTTGTCCTCTTGTGAGGGTTGAAATAATTCTTCTTGAATTTGTTTGCCAGTTTTAACATCAGGTTCTATTTGCACATGTACCGGGTTGTGCATGTGCTCAAATGCCAACTCTTGAACTCGATAAGACAACGTCGCAGAGAAAAGTAGGTTCATGCGATCTTGCGTACCAGGCATGCGATTAAACAAATAACGTATGTCTTTAATAAAACCAAGATCAAACATACGATCTGCTTCATCTAACACAACAACTTCAATGCTATTTAGGTTAAAAGCTCCCTGTTTATAGAAGTCAATGAGCCTTCCCGTCGTGCCAATTAAAATATCGACACCTTTTTCTAGCTGTGCCCGTTGTTTTTCATATTCTTCGCCACCATATACTAGTCCTAGTTTTAAATTACAGTGCGGTGCGATGATTTGAGCATCTTTGTGAATTTGTATTGCAAGCTCTCGTGTCGGAGCCATTATAATGGCGCGCGGCTGTACCGAAGTTTGCTGCTCTGGTTGCGATTGCATTAAACGATGACAAGTCGCGGTCAGGAACGCCAATGTTTTACCCGTTCCTGTTTGCGCTTGACCCGCAATGTCCCTGCCTTCACATACGTAAGGCATACACTTTGCTTGAATTGGCGTACAATATTCGAAGCCATTCGCTGTTAAACCGGCGACCACTTCCGGTGCTAAAGCAAAGTCTGAAAATTTCGTGTTGGTCAAATGTGTCTTAGTCATAGCAATAAAGCATAACGTTTAAACTTGCAATAAGAAACAAGAGTGTTTAAATACGCACTAAATAATTCGCCAAATTTCTATCGGAGAACGTAATGAGCGACAAAATAATTCAATTAACTGACGATAGCTTTGAAGCTGACGTACTAAATGCAACAAGCCCAGTTCTTGTGGACTTTTGGGCAGAGTGGTGTGGTCCATGTAAAATGATCGCGCCAATTCTTGATGAAGTAGCTGATGAGTTCGATGGTAAAGTAAAGATTGCCAAGCTAAACATCGACCAAAACTCTGGCACGCCAGGTAAGTTTGGTATTCGTGGTATTCCAACGCTACTTCTTTTCAAAGATGGCGCGGTTGCTGCGACTAAGGTTGGCGCACTATCTAAAACTCAACTAGTTGAGTTCTTAAACGAAAACGTTTAAAAAGCAATAAAAACCCAAGTACCGCGTATTTGGGTTTTTACTTTTGCTGACTAGCGGCAACTAAAAGATAAATGGATTTATTTTTTGTATAAAGACTGGACGACTCGCTAGCTAGCTGCTAACTTATAGAGCCACTAACCTTTTATCGAATATCAACTCAATCCCTCGTGCGACGAGAAGACAACGTTAATTAAAGAACCCACCAATATGCATTTACGCGAACTTAAAGACAAGTCAATAAATGAGCTTGTAAAACTTGCCGAGTCAATGGGACTCGAAAACGTAGCCCGTCTAAGAAAACAAGATATAATCTTTGCGATTTTGAAAGCGCACGCAAAGAGCGGCGAAAACATCTATGGCGGCGGTGTTTTAGAAATTCTCCAGGACGGTTTTGGCTTTTTACGCTCTTCCGAAGCTTCATACCTAGCGGGGCCGGATGACATCTATGTATCGCCGAGTCAGATCAGACGCTTTAGTTTGCGTACTGGTGATTCAATTAGCGGTCTTATCCGTCCACCTAAAGATGGCGAACGTTACTTTGCATTGTTAAAAGTAAATGAAGTCAACTTTGATAAGCCTGAAAACTCTCGAACTAAGATCCTATTTGAAAACTTAACGCCAATTCACGCGAATGAACGTTTAGTTATGCAACGTGGTAACGGTAGTACTGAAGATATCACAGCTCGAGTTTTAGACCTTGCATCACCAATTGGTAAAGGTCAACGTGCACTAATCGTTGCACCACCAAAGGCTGGTAAAACAATGTTACTACAAAACATTGCGCAGTCTATCTCTTACAACAATCCAGATGCGACATTGATGGTACTACTGATCGACGAACGTCCGGAAGAAGTAACAGAAATGCAGCGCTTAGTACAAGGTGAAGTCGTTGCTTCAACCTTCGATGAGCCGGCGAGCCGTCACGTACAGGTTGCTGAAATGGTGATTGAAAAAGCAAAACGCCTTGTAGAGCATAAAAAAGACGTGGTGATCCTACTTGATTCAATCACTCGTTTGGCACGTGCTTACAACACAGTCATTCCTTCTTCTGGTAAGGTACTGACTGGTGGTGTTGATGCTAACGCACTACATAAGCCAAAGCGTTTCTTTGGTGCAGCGCGTAACGTAGAAGAAGGCGGTAGCTTAACCATTATTGCAACAGCACTTATTGATACTGGTTCTAAGATGGATGAAGTCATCTACGAAGAATTTAAAGGTACTGGTAACATGGAATTGCACTTAAATCGTAAGATTGCTGAAAAGCGCGTATTCCCTGCAATAGACTTCAACCGTTCAGGTACACGTCGTGAAGAACTATTGACTAAACCTGATGAACTACAAAAAATGTGGATCTTACGCAAGATTGTACATGAAATGAGTGAAATAGATGCGATGGAGTTTTTAATCGATAAGCTCTCAATGAGTAAAACAAACGATGAGTTTTTTGACTCCATGAAACGCAAATAAAAAAAACCTGCTTCGGCAGGTTTTTTTTTACCATTCTTCAGCTTGGATTTAGTTCTAAATTAGACTATACCTATTAATCTAATTGGAAAAAGTTTCTAGTTTTTAAACTCATAGAAAGGAGTATCAAGTATATGCGTTTAAACGTCGGTGTCATCAGTACCACGTGCGCCAACATTGTTATCACAGTACTTTGCGCTGTTTATTTTGATTTTACTTTAACAGCTACACTTCTCTTATGTACCTTAATGCTCCTCAGCGCCGTGCTTATTTATTTCACGATTTCAAAGTACATTAATAAGGGGAATTATCTTGATGACCTAATTAATGCGCTGTTGTCAGAAACTCATATTGACTTAACTTATAGATTTGATGATCAAGATAAAAAGCTGCCTCCAGCCTGCCTAGCTCTCAATGCCGGACTCGCAACCATAGAACATTTGATCTGCGAAGTGTATACCTGCTCAGCTAGGTTGGGCCCTATGGCTGATGACCTTAGGGACACTTACGCTTCTATGACTCAAAAAGCGACTATTCAACACGCACATGGTGAAGATTTAGCTGAGTCGATAAATCGTATGCTAGTTGTTTCCAGAGAACTAGATGAGAACCTAGAAAAGATTTACAACTCTGTCGAAAGCGCAACCGAAGCGGTCAAGAAAACGAGAATTGATACCGACAAAAGCCAAGAAAGCTTGCTTAGCCTTGCTAACCATATTCGTCAAACTAGCCAACAAATTGAAGTGTTAAAAACAGACAGCGATTCAATTAGTGCCGTGATCGATGTCATCAACTCAATTGCCGAACAAACCAATTTATTGGCACTAAATGCCGCCATTGAAGCTGCTCGCGCAGGGGAGCAAGGGCGTGGTTTCGCAGTTGTTGCAGATGAAGTGCGAAATTTAGCAGCTCGAACAAGCCAATCTACGCAGGAAGTCCGTACTATGGTGAGCAAAATCCAAGCTGGTACGGATAGCGCGCACTCTTTAATGCTGCTTGCTTTAGAGGAAACGGATAAAACAGTTCAGCTGTCTGAAGCCTCAACCAGAGAAGTGGATCAAATAGAGCATGCTATGTTGGATATTAACGCGATGTCTCACAGCATTCATACTCAGGTATCCCAGCAAAAAGAGGTATCAGATGAGGCTCAATCCAGTATAGAGTCCATGGTTGAACTCAACTCTGATGCTTTATCTAGCTCCAAAATTCAGGCTGTATCGAGCAAAGACTTACTGAACTTATCTTCAAGCATCCACGAAAAGCTCAGCATTTTTAAAACGGAAACGCCTGAACCAGATATAGATCCTCGAGTTGATAAAAGTCGTGCGCATCAGCCAACCGTCAGTGCTGAAAAAACGCAGCCGATGCACATCGAGGAAGATCAGGAATCAAGTGACATCGAATTGTTCTGAATATGATTGCACTTTGAGTTCATCGCACAAAATCAAAAATAAGTCTTGGTATTGTGCGCTGTTTTGCTCTTTTAGTGCTTGCTCGAATTGCTTTGCAATATCTGCGATTGGCGTAAAACCAAATACGGATGCCGCTCCTGCTATTTTATGGCAGTGGTACTGTAAACCGTCGTAGTCACTTTCCTGCCACAAATCTATGAGTTTATAGCGCTCTTGTTCAAGAGTAGAAGCAAAGCTCTGCTTTAGATCAGTCATATCCAAGCTCATGTCTGTATCATTGAACTTTTCAACGTATTCACCCAGCTCAGCATGCAACACCGCAACCAGCTTGTTATGCTCAATCGGTTTGCTTAGGTGACCATCAAAGCCATAATCCAGATAATAACTGATCTCGTGTTCCATTACGTTTGCCGTCAACGCATAGACAGGTCCTTCGAACCCTGCTTGACGCAATAATTTTAACGCCTCTAAGCCGTCCATTTCTGGCATTTGTATATCCATTAGCACCAAATCAGGAAAACTGCTAAGGCACTTTTCAACCGCCTGACGTCCATCAACAGCGGACTCAACCTTAACACCCAGCTGACATAGAATCCGCTCGAACAATGCGCGGTTATCATCGTGGTCTTCAGCCACTAAAACTTCGCCATTAAACATCGCTCCTAGCCCTATTTGTGGTATCCGCTCTGACACCTCATAGCTTGATGCATTCAAACGCGTGCATGGCAACCAAAAAGAAAATTGACTGCCCACATGTAATTCACTGACAACCCGGATTGTTCCCCCCATCATGTTTGCCAGTTGCTGTGACAGGCTTAGCCCCAACCCAGAGCCACCAAAACGTCTTGTAATACTATTGTCGCCCTGCTGAAAGTAGTCGAATATCTTGTCTAGCTGCGATTGAGGCATACCTATGCCCGTATCACTTACCGTAAATAGTAGTCCATTCTCAGAGTATTCCGCTATTAATTCAACATGGCCCTCACGGGTAAACTTAATCGCATTGCTCAATAAATTGATAAGTACTTGTTTGACCCGAACGTAATCTAAGCAAACCAAACATGGGCTATCTAACTGGTGGTCAACGATCAGCTCAAGGGACTTTTCCATGCAGGGGTGATGGAACATATCTGTGACATCAGTGAGCAATGCCTCAACATTAAACTCCGTCATCTCTAGTTCTAATTGCTCAGCTTCTATTTTGCTGAGATCCAATACATCGCTAATCAGCTCCTTTAAATGTTCTCCCTGCCTCACGAGCACTTCCAATGGCTCCCTTAACTCAATGTTTCCCTGATTTTCACGCAACATGTTTTCACTATAGCCAAGAATCGCAGTAAGCGGTGTTCTGATCTCGTGGCTAATATTGGCTAAAAATTGACTTTTTATCTGGTTAGCACTGCGCAGCTGATCTGCTGTTTTTTGCAATTCTGCGGTACGCTGTGCGACTTCATGACGAAGGTCCAGCTTAGCTTTTCGTTCGATACTGCGCCGATACCATGCAACCAAGGCCAAAAATGCAAAGCCAATGACTAAGCAACTCATCCAAATTAGCTGTTGTTGCTGTTGCCGTTTCAGCACTTGTAGTTGTTGATCCTGTTTCAATTGAGCCAGCTCTCGACTCAGTTCACTTTCTTCAAATTGAGTTTGATACTTTTCAGCTTCTTCTATTAAGGTTTGATTTAACAGCTCAGCACGTCCTTTGTTATATTCTGCCAATATGGAAAGTGCCTGTGCAGTTTCCCCCTGAGCAGATTTGGCCAACGCAAGTAACGACATCGCTTTGTACTCACGCAAAGTTGCACCTAACTTTTTACTTATTTCCATACTGCGCTGAGAAGACTCCATTGCAGACAAGGCGCGACCATTAATTAAATCGAGTTGTGCCCGCACGTGCAACGCTTCCGACATATTAGATAAATTTCCCGATTTTTCTGCGTAGTAAACCGCAAAATTTACCTCTGCTTCCGCTCGCTCCACCTCTTCGAGAGCAACACTGACTTTTGCTAAGTTTGTATATTCGTATGACAAGTGTTTAATATCATTTGCAGCCTCATAGTAATCAACGGCTTGTTGCAATAGCACACGCGCCTCTTCATAGCGCCCAGTTTGAGTATATACCACCCCCAAGTTTGCTTGAGAGAGCGCTAGACCATAACTGTCTGAAAGTTCGTTAAAAAGTCTGATTGCTTTTGCAAGTAACTCCTCCGCTTTTTCATAGCGCAGTAAGCGAATATACACACCGGCGATATTCAGGATAATATCTGCTTCATCCTGTTTATTGCCGTGTGTTTGATAAAGAGAATACGCCTGTGTAAAAGACGACAATGCATTGACTAAGTCATGCATTTTCAAATACGACAAGCCTAAATTATTTTGAATATGCGCAATCTCTATTGCTGGCATGTGTGATTGTGCGAGGATCAGTGCTCTGGCATACTCTTTCTGTGACGCCGCAAATCCACCAGAGTGATACCAGCCAATTCCTTGCATTTTAATCGCTTGAAACAGCAATTCCGGAGACTGCTCCACGTTAACCGCAAGCTCTAGCTCTTTGAAATAGCCAATACCATCATTCAAATGCCCAGCTTCAAAGGCGAGTTTCCCCATTTGTTTTAACAAAGACGCCCGTTGCTCTGACGCCAGTTGAGGGTGACTTAAAAGTTGTTCCGCTGCCATTTTTTGCTCTTGCCAGCGCCCTAACTGAGCAATATTTTCCATTTGCTGCTCCAGTGACCGTATATCACTTAAAGGCTGTGATGCAGTTGCCTGGACACCTAAGCTCAGTATCACTATCAACATGCAACATGTCTTTATTAATGCCATCCGTGTTAACCCTAATTTGCAATAGCGTAATATTTCATCAACAATATCTTAGGCAATGAAGATACACTATGTTTACAGAACGAACAATGACCAACCCATTACTTGATGCTATTTTTGAAATTATCACTACTGGCGAGCATTTAAAGATCCATGAGCTAGCAGCTCAGCTAAAAGCTAAGAAAGCGCTTCCTATATTAGACCCTGACCCTCACAAAGAGTTGTTTAAGAAAAACTTTTTAATCATGAATGCGCTCTATCAGCTACAAGATGAATTACACACCTGCGGTTATACTTTGCATGTCTCAAACCTAGATATTCATATACAACCCACACAGCCAATTGACCTCATACCAGATATTCAACCAGCAGCGACGAGGGATCCACTTAAAGCGTATTATTTAGATTGGAACAATTATGAAACAACTAAAGAAGAGGTTGAATCTTTATTGAGTGACTTCTGGCAAAAGTACCTACACACACCTGCACGTTTGACTGATAAGGACAGAGCCAACTTACAAATTAAGTGGCAACTTCCCACTCAGTACACTGCCGCCCAGTTGCAAAGGCGCTGGCGGCAATTAGCCATTGCCAATCATCCAGACAAGGGCGGTTGTACCGCGGTTTTCCAACAACTAAAACAAGAGTATGAGCAGCTTAAAGGCACACTTTAAGCTGCTCATATTAACGTTAAACTAAGCGCTTCGCTTTAACGCGTTTGCCTTTTATTTTATCCGCTTGCAATTTGCGAATTGCTGGCTTCACGGCATCGCGGTAAATCGCTACATATGCTTGATTGTCTTGTACCGAAATATTACCTATATGTGCTGAGCCAATACCATTCTCTCCGGTCAAGCAACCGACAATATCGCCCGCTCTGATCTTTTGCTTTTTGCCCACATCGAGTATCACAGTTACCATGTTTGGCTTGTATACTGGCTTGTCTAACAAGCTCAATGGAGGCGTTGGCGACGGATTAAATTCTCGCTCATACAATTCACTTAGCTGGGTAACTTTAAACTTTTCGTTTTCTCCATACAGTGAGCAAGCAAAACCTTTCTTGCCACCGCGACCAGTACGTCCTACTCGATGCACATGGGTTTGTGGGTCGAGGGCCATATGATAATTCACAACCATATCAATATCTTCGATATCCAACCCTCTTGCAGCCACATCTGTTGCAACCAATACAGAGGCACTTTTATTGGCAAACCGCAAGAGCATTCTTTGGCGCTCTATCTGAGCGAGATCACCATGCAATACAACCACTTGCAGACCCGTTTGCTGTAATTCAGTGTATAGCTTTTTGGTTTCTACTTTGGTATTACAAAATACAATGCAACTTTCTGGTTTATGCTGTAGGAGTAACAACTTCAAAGTGTTAAAGCGCAACTTATTGTTCTTTAAAGCGAAAAACTGCTGCTTAATTTGTTTGTTAAGTGTTTCAGTTTCACCTTTAACCAGAGTTGGTGATTGCATAAAACGACCAGAAAGCTGTTCAATGTCTTTTGGATAAGTTGCACTGAACATCATAGTCTGGCGTGTTGGTGGCACATACACAGCAATGTTTTCAATGGCATCAATAAAGCCCATTTCAAGCATTTGATCTGCTTCATCTAAAATGAAATGACTGACTTGGGTGAGGTCTAACGTGCCTTTAAAAAGGTGCTCTTCAATCCGTCCTGGTGTACCTACAATAATATGCGCACCGTGCTCTAGAGAACTAATTTGCGGCCCAATCGGCTCGCCGCCACAAATTGTCAGTACTTTCACATTCGCCAGTGACTTAGCTAGTTTACGTACTTCTTCCGCTACTTGCGAAGCCAGCTCTCTGGTAGGCGCAAGGATCAAACCTTGTGTTTGCTGTACGCCCGGCTTGAGCTGTTGCAACATTGCCAAGCTAAATGCCAATGTCTTACCAGATCCCGTTTTTGCTTGCGCAACAACATCTTTACCCTCTAAAAGCTCTGGCAAAGCTTGCGCTTGAATTGGCGTCATTTTATTAAAGCCCGCTTTGGATAGTGCCTCCATAAGCTCTGAGCGCAAAGAAAGGTGAGAAAATAGCGAATTCACATGAATGTCCTGACAAATCAAATTGCAGTAATTTTAACAAACATCTGCTACCTAGGTATACAACCATATACTTTCAGCATTTTAGCCATTGTGGCAGGTAGTCAGGGCATAAATACAACTTATCTACAGCTAGTGTCCATGCAATTCATCTTATTAACGTTTTAATCAAAAAGTTTCGATGTCAAAATGAAGCTTATTTTATCTATCAAGGATTAATCATGAAACATGCATTTCGTACGCTGATAAAATCCAGCTTACTTCCGCTTGTGACACTGTGTGTGAGCCAACTTGCTCAAGCACAAGAATTTACAAAAGCAGAGCTAGAGATGGTTGAAAAAGTGCGTGAACACGCCCACAACAGTAATCTTAGCTGGCAATTAGTGGAATCACTTACCACTGAAGTCGGCCCACGTCTTCCGGGCACTGAAAATGACAAAATGGCTGTTGCATGGGCCAAACAAAAGTTTCAACAACTTGGCTTTGACAAAGTGTGGTTGGAACCTTCCAAATTCCCAGAGTGGCGCCGTTATCATGAGTCAGGCTTTATCTTGACCCCAAGTAAACAGCCCCTTCATCTCACAGCTTTGGGTAACAGCATCAGTACACCTAAAAAAGGCCTGACAGGTGAAGTGGTATTATTTGAGACGTTTGACGAGCTCAAGGCTGCGCCTGCGGGTAGCCTGGAAGGGAAAGTTGCCTTTATAAACTATCGAATGAATCGCGATATTGATGGCAATGGATATGGCCCAGCCGTGAAAGCGCGTAACAAAGGTGCTGTTGAAGCAGCTAAAAAAGGCGCTATTGCATATATGATGCGCTCTGTCAGTACCAGTCATCACCGCTTTGCCCACACAGGTGGTAGCCACTACACCAAAGGCATCACGAAAATTCCAGCGACCGCGGTTGCCAATCCAGATGCCGACCAGCTGGCACGTCTGGTAGCCTTGGGTAAGCCTGTGCAAGTTGAGCTAAATATTCAGACTGAAGATTTGGGCGAAGGCACAAGTTATAACGTCATCGGTGAGATCACCGGTACTAAATACCCTGAGCAATATGTATTGCTTGGTAGTCACCTAGATTCGTGGGATTTAGGAACTGGCGCACTCGATGATGGAGCTGGCGTTGCACTGACTATGGCGGCAGCAAAACACATTGCCGATCATACTCAACCCGAGCGCAGCATCCGCGTCGTCCTATTTGCCGCAGAAGAATTGGGCCTATGGGGAGCAAAAGCCTACTTCAAACATTATGAAAAACGTCTCGATAATATTGTTGCCGCTGCAGAATCTGATTTTGGTGCAGATGTCGTATACGCGTTTGAATCAAATGTAAATGCCGCATCGTTACCCGTGGTGAGAGCTATTGCTGAGCAATTAAAACCGCTAGGCGTTAAATACATTCGCAAAAATGAAGCACGTGGCGGGCCTGATCTGATCCCGTTAAAACAAACTACTTCGGCACCGATTTTCGACTTACATCAGGTGGGAACAGATTATTTTGACTACCACCACACTGCTGACGACACGTTGGACAAAGTCGATCCAGAAAAACTCAAACAAAACACTGCTGCATACGCAGTATTTGCTTTGATGGCTGCCAACGCTGAAACCAAGATGGCAGGTAAGTAACCTAGCTTTATGCCAAGACAAAGGCATGATATCTTTGTCTTGGCACGTTACATAATGATAATTCAAATCAACCACGGAGCTGGCGATGATTAAACACGCAATCTTTCGATCTCACGACATCATCTCTGAATTACTAAGTCGCTACAAAGCTATTGTTATCGCATTTATTATCATTGCTTTTTGTGCCCACTGGATTGCTAAACACCAGCGCACACAGCAGCTACAGTACACCTGGTTAGAGGCACCAAAAGTGGATGATGTAATTATGGTCGATATAGGTAAAATGCAGACTGATCGTGTCTATCAGGCACAGTACCGCATTGCCCAAGTCATCGCAGTCAATGACAATCAACTTACACTCAAACAAGGTCGCTACACTTACGCCAGAAAACGAGATGCAAGACGTGCCATTCAACTCGATAACTTAATGGTGGATGATTACTTCCAAGCGCAGCCTTGGCATATCCCAAGATCACAAGTCATGCCCTATTATCAAAGCGGTGCCATTTACGCCGCGTATCGCCCCAATGATATCTATGTGCTGGGTGGCATTGTTAAGCAGCGTGCCTTGCCTCACTTTCCAAAACACCAACGTGCAGCTTTATCCGCAGAAAATAGTCAAGGGATAGGCTTGTACCAGCGCGGTGAGCTAGTCGCTGCCAGAGAGGCCTTTGAACTTGCAGCAAAGAACAAAGATCAATGGGGTATGTATAATTTAGCAACCATGCTCATAGCAGCAGAGGGCGGCGAGCAAAATTTGCAGCGAGGATTTGAGCTACTCAAATCAGCCAGTGCACAAGGTAACGTAAAAGCCAAAGAAGCACTTAAGTCCTTATGCACACTGCATCAAATTTGTGAATGATCTGTTCGCGTTTGATATTTTAATAAAAAAGCTTCAAATTCGGCGGCACTGCTCGGCTTAGAGTGCAGGTAACCTTGGGTATAGTCACAACCTAGCTGCTGCAATAAGGCGAGCTGAGCAGGTGTTTCAACACCTTCCGCTATCACGATGAGATTTAACTTACTTGCCATTGAAATGATCGCACTTATGAGGGTTTTATCTTCTTCATCATCAGGTAAATCTTTGATAAAAGCGCGATCTATTTTGAGTTTAGACAATGGAAAACGCTTCAAATATCCCAGTGATGAATAACCAGTGCCAAAATCATCGATCGCCAGCCCCACGCCCATCACACGTAATTGCTCCAACTGACGCTCTATATCATCAGAATTATCAGCCAGTACCGTTTCTGTGATTTCGAGGGTCAAACACTCCGCAGGCAAGCTAGTGTCTCTCAATACTTTCTCTACCAATGCCACCACATTTTGGCGCTTAAACTGCGTGCTCGACACATTGACCGATACAAAAAATGGCTGCTGAGTCTTATTGAGCCAAGCTCGCGCCTGTGCACAGGCTTGATATAATACCCACTCTCCCATTGCCATGATCAATCCTAACTCTTCGCTAATGGGAATAAAGTCGACTGGCGAAACCTCTCCTAACGTATCATTATGCCAGCGCAGCAGCGCTTCACAGCCCAACCGATTGTCTCCAACAATGGGCTGATATACAACTCGCAGTTCTTGATTAGCAAGCGCTCTGTGCAACGCTCCTTCTAGTTGGCTACGCGCTTTGGCATGCTCATGCATGGCCGTGGTGAAAAACTGAAAACAATTGCGGCCATTTTCTTTTGCTTTATACATCGCGCTATCCGCATTGCGTAACAACACTTTGCGGTCTTCCCCGTCATCGGGATAAAAGGTGATCCCCATACTTCCGGACACATAGGCTTCATGGCCTTCAAGATGAAATGGCGCGCTCAGTGCTTTGAGCACCTTTTCCGCGACTTTCTCCATATCACTGATCAGCTCCATGTCAGGCAATAACAATGCAAATTCATCTCCACCTAATCGCGCAACAGTATCTGAATTTCGGGTACACTCGCGGATACGGTTTGCAGCTTCAATTAACAATAAATCGCCAATATGGTGCCCTAAGGTATCATTCACCGCTTTAAATCTGTCTAGATCAATAAAACATACTGCCACTCGAGTTTGTTTACGCTGCGCCTGGCCTAAGGCAATGTCGAATTTTGCGTGGTAATGATGACGATTAGCCAGACCTGTTAAGTTATCAAAATTCGCCTGTTGCCACATCAGTTGTTCATTGCGTTTGCGTGACGTAATATCATTAAAAAGCGCGACATACATATCTATATCGCCGTGCTGATTAAATACCGCAGAGACCTGTAACCAACTGGGATATACCTCGCCGTTTTTACGTTTGTTCCAAATCTCTCCTTCCCAGTGTCCCCGCGAACTCAGCGCATCATACAGTTGCGTAAAATAAGCGGTATCGTGACGCCCTGAGTTAAAAATAGCGGGCGTTTTTCCCATCACTTCTGGACCGGTAAAACCCGTTATATCGGTGAATGCCCGATTGACCATTTGAATACAGTTGTCTTTGTCAGAAACCAGAACCCCTTCACTGGTTGTTGAAAATACCGTACTGGCAAGTCTTTGTTCTTTTTCATCCGCTAGGCGCTGGGTGATGTTTTGCAACAAATAAATATGACCATATAGACCTCCATCGTGATCCATTACGTCGGTTTTACTGATCTCAACATCTAAAGTGCCAAAGTTGGTGGTGATTTGGCACTCTTTTGGCTCAAATTGAATTTGCTCCAAGCAAATGCACTTTGATAGTACTTCCACAATCGCCTTACCATCGAGCTCCCCCATATCTTGATAGGCAGCTCGATTGGCCGACAGCACTTTATCATTCACGTCGGTAAATATGAGATAATCACCAATGGCATCAAATATCGCATTCAGTCTCGCACGATGGAATTCAGAGCGTTTTTTCGTCTTGCGCAGCCGTAAAAACCCCCAACCCAATAATAAGGTTGTTCCGACAAATATCCCCATCACGCTACTGAGTAAAAAGACTTGTACTGTGCTCGCGTGTTTTATTTCTTGTGTTTGCTGAGCAACTTGTTGCTCCAAGTTGCTCTGATAGTGCCAAAGTGCTTGCTCAAGTTTACGCCGCTCGCTCACATCTTGGATGACAGAAAAAAGCAGTGCACTACCGTCTTCATCCATAAAAGGAGATGAATAAACAGACACGGTGCGATTTTCACCTGACGCTAAACGATGCTGAAAAATAAAGTAGTTACGCCCTTCATTAAGTGCTGAGAGACGTTCTTTTTCCACTTGCTGTGGAGAAAATTGATTAATCTCTTGAATATGTAAGGCTTCGAGCTGCGCTTTGTTATAGCCGTAAAAATCCGCCGCAGCTTGATTGGCACGGACGATTTTGCCACTACCGGGCTCGATCAATAACATCACGGCACTATGGTTATCAAACACCTCGCTCGGGAGTGTTTGTGATAAGACTTTAGGCGCATGCAGCCCAATACAAGCGAAGAGCAGTCGCTGTGCTATTTTTGTTATTTTCCTCAAGCCGCCTCCACCCAATACCCGTCGACTCTCACAGAATATAGCCTATACACTAGGGCATTGAAACTAAAGAGTGAGTATCATGAAGAAAAATATGATCAGTGTTAAACCAATTA
This sequence comes from Pseudoalteromonas sp. Of7M-16, assembly GCF_022347805.1. NCBI lineage: Bacteria > Pseudomonadati > Pseudomonadota > Gammaproteobacteria > Alteromonadales > Pseudoalteromonadaceae > Pseudoalteromonas > Pseudoalteromonas sp. Of7M-16. Next base: position 16,470 of record NZ_JAKRFY010000010.1, read on the forward strand.
CTTATTAATACTTAATCGGATGAAGTGACCCAATTACCACAACAAACGTATGCTATCCGTTACAAATAAATTCACCTCGTGTGACATCAATGGACTATTTGAGTATGTGCTGGTTCGAGGGGAATTGATATACTCAACCATACCGAGAAGCGTACTCACTGCGTAACAGGCAAAAATGAAATATAAAGACTTAAGAGAGTTTATCGAGTTGCTGGAAAAGCAAGGTGAACTCGTGCGTGTCAGCCAACCAATTTCTACTAAATTAGAAATGACAGAGATCGCCGATCGCACACTACGTGCTGGCGGCCCCGCTATTCTGTTTGAAAACCCTGAAGGGTTCGATATTCCCGTACTCGCAAATCTGTTTGGCACGCCCAAACGTGTTGCCATGGGCATGGGCCAAACCGATGTCAGTGAATTGCGTGAAGTAGGCAAGTTGCTGGCGTTTTTAAAAGAGCCTGAGCCACCAAAAGGTATCAAAGAAGCAATTGGCCAGATACCTGTTTTCAAGCAGGTACTTAATATGCCTGCCAAAGAGGTTAAAAAGGCCCCTTGTCAGCAAGTTGTGCTCACAGGTGACCAAGTAGACCTTACCAAGCTACCAATACAGCACTGCTGGCCAGGTGACGCTGCACCACTCATTACTTGGGGGTTAACAGTCACTAAAGGCCCGCATAAGAAGCGCCAGAATTTAGGTATTTATCGCCAACAATTGTTAGGCAAAAATAAAATCATCATGCGCTGGTTATCACACCGCGGTGGTGCGCTTGATTTTCAAGAGTGGTGTAAAGAGCACCCAGGTAAACCTTATCCAGTGTCGGTCGCATTGGGCGCCGATCCTGCGACCATATTAGGTGCGGTCACACCTGTACCTGATACACTTAGCGAATATGCTTTCGCGGGTTTATTGCGCGGTAGCAAGACAGAAGTCGTCAAATCCATTTCCAATGACCTGCAGGTCCCAGCCAGTGCTGAAATTGTCCTTGAAGGTTATATCGAGCAAGGTGAAATGGCACCTGAAGGGCCATATGGCGATCATACTGGTTACTATAATGAAGTCGACGACTTCCCAGTTATGACGGTGACCCATATAACTCATCGCGAAAACCCTATTTATCACAGCACGTACACGGGTCGTCCACCCGATGAGCCTGCCATTTTGGGTGTGGCGCTGAACGAAGTCTTTGTGCCAATTTTACAAAAGCAATTCCCTGAAATTGTCGACTTTTACTTACCACCCGAAGGCTGCTCATATCGTATGGCAGTCGTGACGATGAAAAAACAATACCCAGGCCATGCCAAGCGCGTGATGATGGGTGTCTGGTCTTTCTTACGCCAATTCATGTACACAAAATTTGTCATAGTGTGCGATGACGATGTCAATGCGCGCGACTGGAATGATGTCATTTGGGCCATTACCACACGTATGGATCCCGCCAGAGACACCACCATGATAGAGAGCACGCCAATCGATTATTTGGACTTCGCCTCGCCCGTTTCAGGCTTAGGTTCTAAAATGGGTATGGATGCAACCAACAAATGGCCAGGCGAGACAGACCGAGAATGGGGTGTGCCAATTGTGATGGACGACGAGGTTAAACGTAAGGTCGATGACATATGGGATAGTCTTGGGATCATGGACAAGACGTGATCTCGGCAATCAATGCGTACTATCTGACTGTGATTGTTTACAAATTAGGTAAACAATCACCAAAGGCGATATATCAAAATCGCGATTAAATATGTTACAGTGCGCATACTTTCGCCAAAGTGCTTATTAATTAAGGTTCGAAATGCAAACACTAAAAGCGCGTGTAGAGGCTATTTCCCCTCTCACTGAATTTGTTCATAAAGTGCTGTTAAAGCCACAACATGATGCAGAATTTTCTGCAGGTCACTATTTACAACTCGTGCTTGGCGAGAAAGACAAGCGTGCCTTCTCAATTGCCAGCAGCCCATCTAGAAAGCAAGAGCTTGAGCTGCACATTGGCGCTTCTGGCGCAGATTCTTATGCGATGCAAGCACTCGATCACCTAAGAGAAGCACATAGTAACGATGCCGATGTTGATTTAGAAGTTGGCTTAGGTGTGTCACAGGTTCGCCCAGAGCAGTCAAGACCTTTAGTATTACTTGCTGGCGGTACTGGCTTTTCTTACGTTAAATCTATGGCTGACTACCTTGCAGAAATCAACTATGACCAACCAGTACTATTTTACTGGGGTGTAAAAGAAGAAGCTGCATTATATGCAAAAGCAGAAATGGAAGCTTGGGCTAACGGAAAAACAAACTTCCAGTTCATCCCTGTGGTAGAGAATGCGTCTGACGATTGGACAGGTCATACAGGTTATGTACACCAAGCAGTGATGAAAGACATCGTATCACTAGAACCATATAGTGTTTATATGGCTGGTCGATTCGACATGATCGGTATTGTCCGCGATGACTTTATCAATCATGGCGCACAGCGCGACTTTATGTTTGCGGATGCCTTCGCATTTATCAAGTAATGCATTTTAATGCGCGGTTATCCAGCCGCGCATACTCATTGAAAAAACCAATCAAAGCGATATAAATAATCAATTTTAAAAATGATTAAGGGTTGTCCATACTAGTTCTATCACTTAACAGGAGAACTACCATGGCAAATCAATTTATCGCAGACATCATGTCGACCCAGTTTCCCAAGATCACACCTGATACTGAAATTACCGAGGCTATTGAGCAATTGCAAACCTTTGGTCTGTTTGGCGCACCCGTTCAAGATTTTCAAGGTAAATTGGTTGGCTTCATTTCAGAACAACAGCTTCTCGCACCTCTGCTACAAAGCAGTTATTTTTGCGACGGTGCAAACCAAGTTGCTCAACTGATGAGTACAGAAACGTTATCCGTTAAAAAAGAAATGACAGTAGTCGATTTAGCAGCGCAAATGCAGCAAAACAAACCCAAAATTTACCCAGTTGTTGAGGAAGGAAAAGTCATTGCCATTGTCACCCGCAGTCAGGTTATCAATGTACTTAAAGAAAACTACTTAAGCTGCTCAACGCATTGAGCAGCCAATAGGTTAAGCGTATTTTTGCAATAGCGCCTGTTTGTCAGCATCACTTAAAAAGGCAATCTCGACCGCATTTTTCTGCGCTTGGACGATATCATCTGTGCTCAGCCCTGCCAGTGGCGCGGCTTTTTCAAACTCGTTGTCTAGCTCAACACCTTGCACAGCAGGGTCGTCGGTATTAATGGTCGCCAAAATACCATGATCTAAAAACTGCTTTAGTGGATGGGTCTCAATGCTAGCTACTGTGCTTGTCTGCAAATTACTGGTTAAACAAGATTCAATACCAATTTGATTGTCGCGCAAGTAATCCATCAGTTTTGGATCTTCGATGGCTTTCACACCATGGCCGATTCGAGTTGCACCTAATTCTTGGATGGCCTGCCAGATACTGCTTGCCCCCTCGGCTTCTCCGGCATGAATGGTTGCACCTAGGTACGCATCGTGCACCTGTTTAAAGTGCTCAATAAACAACTCACCAGGGAAACCAAGTTCATCACCAGCTAAGTCAATGGCAACTAAATCATTTTTAAAGGCTAACAAGGCGTCTAATTCATACTGGCATTTTTCAACACCAAACGTGCGAGACATGATACCAATTAAATTGACTTTGATATCACGCCCGTTACTTGCCGACTTAATGCCATCAACAACCGCTTCTACCACACCCTGCGGATGTAAGTTATGGGTTTTTGCCATGTAGTAAGGGCTGAAACGCAATTCAGTGTAATCCATATTTTGTGCAATTGCGTCTTCGACATTCTCAACTGCAATACGACGACAAGCATCATAGTCACCCAGCACCTTGACGCCCCAATCCAATTTAGCCAGAAAAGCCATCAGGTTAGGCGCATTGTCGAGCACTTGCACATGCGGCCTCAAGCCTTCAACATCGTGTGCAGGGAGCGCCATGTTAAACTTTTGACCAAGGTCTAAAATTGTTTCAGCACGCACATTACCATCTAAGTGGCGGTGTAAATCAAGTAAAGGTAGTTTGGTATTGATCATAAGACACTCGGTTTGCAGATAAAATTTTTCAGATCATACGCATCTTAAGTTTAGATACAAGGACAATTATCCGCAAAAACAAACTAACCAGACCTCTGACAAATAAATCACTCCGGCGTAATTAGGCTGCGTTTTGAGCACAAAAAAGCCAGCGGTGTCGCTGGCTTTTTCTAGTTTTGCTGATCACTCAGTAATAAATAGGCTTTTTCATACTGCCCGGTTTTTGCGAAAGCCAGCTCTGCTTGGTGCAGCCACATGGCCTGCCAAGGTGTCGTTGAAAGCGTATCAAAAATTTGTGCCGCCAACCCATGGTCCCCTTCGCCATTGGCCAGACAGGCCAAACAAAATAACAGCTCTGTTTGCTCCGGTTGCTTTTTAAGTTTACTTTGAACCAATTTTCGCAGTTCAACGTCTGCACCACCTAGATACTGTAATATCTTGGCCAGTTCATCCAGCTGATCCTTTTTGAGCAGCTTAATTAACTCTTTTCGCACTGGCGCCAATTGACCTGTACGCACACAGACCGCAGTAAACGCATTGTGACTAAGCAGCTTTAGTGCCCGAGGTAGCTCACTTTGCAGTGATTGAATGTCTTTATCTGTGTGTTGAGTAATGGCGTCAAAATAGCCGTTAAAAAAGCTGTCCCACTGTTGCTCATTCCAATGCAGCTGTTTATGGCGCTGTACTATCGTCGATAGCAATGTATCCCAATCTTTGGCCTGTAATAACGCACTGACATAAGCATGTAGCTCTGTTGGGGAAGCTTTTTTCATTTGTGCTTGCGGTGTCAAACTTTCCAGCGCTTGCTCTTGTTGCTCTGCTGCAAGCCAAAGTTGGCTAACCTTACTTTGAGCCGGTTCGCTCAGTTGCTGCAAATACTCCCTCGCCACAACTTTTTGACCCGCATGCAGTGCCGCTTTTGCTTGAATAGCACATTGTTGATCACGCCACTTTTCTGGAAACTCTGCTTTTTGCAAAGCGTAACTCAAACTCTCATCTTGGCCATTTATCAATGCCCAAATACTCTGCTCAAATGCCGCTTCCTGACGTGCTGCACGCTTGTTTGCACGGTGCTTAGAAAGCCCACCAAAGACACGCCAAATGGCTTTGCTGCTTTTAAACGCCATGATCAAAATAGCAAGAGATACTAACACTATAAAGATCAACGAAACTAAGGTACTTTCCACGGTATAAACTCCCGCAGATACCAATACATAGCCTTTTTCATCAATCAGTAAATGCGCACCAGCCATCACCATGAAAAACAAAGCAATCACCAATAACCATCGGATCATTGTAACCACTCCTTCAACGCTTGAGGAGTGGTGATCTGTGGTACTTTTGTGACCGAGTGCTCTGTGCCCTGCAATACCTGCAACCGTTCAAGCACCATGGCGCTCCTCGCATCGCCACTTCTATAGTAACGCGCCAACGTATTTTTAGCGCCAGTCAAAGCCTGATCGAAAATGCTAGCTTGTTGATCCAAAAAGGCAGTTTGTGCTTGTTGTAAATAGCTTCTTAATTGCGCGCGGATCAATTGCTGCTCTTGTGCATCCAATAGCGGGTCGATCACTGGCTTATCATGCTGGCGAATTGTCAAAAAATCAGCCCTAATTTTATTCCAGCTGCGCATAATATTTGATTGCCAATCGCTGATGTCTTTGCTCAGTTGCGCATCCTCTGAAGCGTGTGATTTTGGCTTATCAATGGTCTTCAAAGGCAATTTATCTACCTGTGAAATCAGTCCAGCTAACTCCATATATATGGCTTCAGTACTGGGTTTTGGCAATGCCCGTAACATCGCGATATCTTGATTGATGGCCAACTTCAGAGCATCCGTCGCCACTTCTTCAGAAATGGCATTCTCCAGGCGCTCAAGAACAATTACAGCGCCCAAGTAGTCTCGCTCACTAGCCACTTTAAATTCGGCGTAACGCGCCAATGCACGCAATTCTGAGCTGACAGCACCACCTACTTGTTGGCGGGCTTGAGACAGCGTTTGCTGCAAACTTTGCTCGACTTTTTGTTGCTGCTTATTTAACTGCGCGGCCATTACTTGCTGCTGTGTTTGCCACTGCGCTTGTATGTCACTTAGCGCTTTTTGGGTCGCAGTGAGCTGCGACGCCAATTGAGCATTTTGTGCAGCCAACTGCGTCAATTGTGCATCTTGTTTAATCGCTTTCTGCTGGTTATAAACATATACGCCACCTGCGCTTGCCACTCCTGTCAAGGCGACCAGCAAGGCAAGCACAGCTGTTTTGCTCAACTTCGCTGTATTCTTAGTTGATTTTTTTTCCATCTGTTGCGGCTCATTAGATGGTATTGAAGCCGACGACTCTTGTTTTTCCGTCATTGCGCTGCCCTGTTGGGAAATTAAACCGCAAATCGTCTGTGCTAAGGCCCCATTACTGGCCCCTGCACTCACCACGATCTGCGTATCGGTTATTTTATACTGTATTTTTAGATGTTGCGCTGTCCGTTCACTGACTACTACAAACATGCGCGCTTGCAACCAGTTCTGATGCGCTGCTTGTCGGCTATTGAATATTGCATCGACGGCAGCGTTGCTCGTCACCACTATACCGTCAATTTTCGATGCCTGCCAGTGGTCTAACCAGCTTTCGGAAGTGCTGTGCTCAGCAACACGTTCATAAACATTACAGGTACTTAGAAGTGCACCTCGCGCTTTGAGTGTTTTAGCAATATGCGTTCGACCACCTCGCCCTTTCACTATGACGATGCGCTGCGCCTCAACATCTTGTAACTCAGCCAGCGCCACCACTCCCTCTGAGTCTTGGCGCGTTGGCGCAATTGCACTGCGCGATAAACACAGCTTGATGGCTTCAGCAGTTTGCTCACCCACAGCAATAAGCTGACAGGTCGTTGCTAAAGAAAAACCATCAGCTTGTAATTGCTGTGCAAAATTCTGCACCGCATCTTGTGAAATAAAGATAATGATGTCGGCATCACAGGCGTCGAGTAACTGCTGTGGTGTTGCTTGGACTGAATTGAGTGTCAGCACTGGCGTGCACAGTGCTGAAATGTTTGATTTTGCCAACTCAGTGGCAAGTGCTTCCCCTTTTCCCTGCGGCCGAGTTATGGCAAATTTCACCTTAAGCGTCTCTGTAAACTTCCGCTAATATACTGTCAGCACCTTGGCTTAACAACGACTCCGCCAGCTGAGTACCCAGCGCTTGTGCGTCTGCAATATCACCGGTCAATTCTGCGCGCAAAATTTTACTACCATCAACCGCTCCGACAAGTCCACGTAAATATAGCTGCTCGCCCTGCAGCTCGGCGTAAGCACCAATTGGCACCTGACACCCGCCTTCTAAACGGCGATTCATGGCTCTTTCAGCTAACACGCGCGCGCGCGTCGGCGCATGCTCAAGCGGTGCCAACAGAGCCTGTACTCGCTCATCATCACTGCGACATTCGATCCCTACAGCACCTTGCCCATTGGCTGGTAAAGAATCTTCAACAGCTACAAAACAGGCTATACGCTCAGCCATTTCTAATCGAATAAGCCCTGCTGCAGCGAGGATGATAGCGTCAAACTCGCCTGCATCCAATTTCGCCAACCGTGTATTAACATTGCCACGTAAATCTTTGATCACCAGATCTGGGCGGGCTTCGCGAATTTGGCACTGGCGACGCAGGCTAGAAGTGCCGACAACGGCTCCTGCAGGCAGCTCATTGATGTGCTTATATTGGTTTGAAACAAAAGCATCACGCGGGTCTTCTCGCTCACAAATAGTGTGCAGCTCTAACCCGGCAGGGAAATCTACGGGCACATCTTTCATCGAGTGCACTGCAATATCTGCCCGCCCTTCGAGCATCGCTTGTTCAAGTTCTTTGACAAATAACCCTTTGCCGCCAATTTTCGCCAAAGGGGTATCAAGGATCTTGTCGCCTTTGGTGGACATTGGTACCAATTCAACTGTTAAGTCTGGGTGAAAGTGCTCTAGCTGCGCCTTTACAAACTCTGCTTGCCAAAGTGCCAAAGCACTTTTACGTGTTGCAATGCGTACGCTATTTTTTGTTTCTGTCATGTCTTGCCTTGTCGACCCCTAGGGAGCCTTTGCTAAAATTCGAAATGATTTTTGTGCCAACAATTGACCACTCTCGGTGATCACTTCAACACGCCACTCTCCAGTTTGGCTCGGCATGATATTTTTGCTCGAGTAAGTACGGTATCTCGGTGTGCTGACTGGCAGAGAAATATCCGCCATCAGTTGGTCTTGATGAAACCATAAATGTTGCACTACCTGGCCTTGCAGACCTTTGATCTCGGTAAAGAAAAATAGCTTTTCTTGAAATTTATTAGGTTCAACAAGATGCTTGAGCACATTGATAGGCTCACGGTTTTCGATACCCGACGTCAGCACCGCGCGGCTTATGTGGCTGGTATCAACTTTGGCATTTAGCGCGATACTTGCCACATGAGCATCTGCTGCAAATTGTGTTTGTGAATTAGACGCTTTTGGCTCAACGATAGGTTCAGGTTTGCTCGGCTCAGGCTCGCTTGCCTGAGGCTCATCAGCAACTGGCTCAATGGTATCTACTTCAGGTTCGGGCGTATCTGTGTCTGCCACCAAAGAGGTTGGTATGACCAAGCTCTCTGTTTGCTCATTTTCCGTCGTATCAGCAGCTGTCAATATCGGCTGCTCGGCCTCATTGACTGATGCAACCACGTTCGATGCTAGTAGCAACTCAGCTTCTGTTTCATCAGCATATACGGATGTGAACACTCCATATGATAACGCAGTCACACCAAAACCCGCGACGCACAATGCCGTAAAGATACGCCGCCAATGATATTGATAACCCACGGTTTCAACTCGCCGAGGTTGTGACGTGGCATCTGTCATTTTGGTTTTGATCACTATACGTTGAGTCATATGTATGTCCTATTCACTATGACAAGCGTGAAATCAACCACGCTCGGATCGCTTTAAGTTCTTCAATGCACACTTGGTGCTCCATCGGGTAATCTTGCCAACTGACATCATACCCCTGCTCTACAAGCGCATTGTACGCTGTTTTTCCCGCTTGCATCGGCACCACAGGATCATGACTTCCGTGGGCCATAAATACGTTGAGTGCTGGCTGGATGGCTTCTGAGCCGAGCTTTTGTGGCGCACACATATACGTTGACAATGCCATCACACCTGCCAGTGTATCAGATAGGCGTGGCGCCAAATGTAAACTGATCACGCCCCCTTGCGAAAAACCAGCAAGAATGATTTTGTCTGCTGGTATTCCAGCTGCGATTTCTTGCTCAATTAATTGGGCGACAGCCGCTGCAGACTCACGAACACCAGCTTCATCTGCGCGGTTTTCAAGTTCCATACTTTTAATGTCATACCAAGCACGCATTTCCATGCCACCGTTGATCGTAACAGGTTGGACGGGAGCATGAGGAAAGACGAATCTAATACCCAAAGATTCTGGTAAATCTAACTCCGGTGCGATTGGCAAAAAGCCATTACCCGAGTCTCCTAACCCATGAAGCCAGATCACAGTCGCCTTGTGCTGCCCTTTTGCTGCATATTCTACAAATTCTAACATCAGTCGTGTTGCCACTCTATTTTTTGACCCGCTTGACGAGTAGCTGCATCAGCCATAAATTGCCAAAACTCAGCGCCCGAACGGTTATCTATCCATTTATCATCACGTAATTCAAAGTGATGGCCGTTAAATTTGGTTGCTACCCATACTTGATGCAATGGCGCTTGTTTGTTAATGATTATCTTAGATTGATCTGCAAAGATGATCTCTAAAATACCGGAAGCTGATTCATAATCTAAATCGGCATCGCAATCATCGATCTGTTCTTCGATAGTTAACATTAACGCTTCGGCTAATTGATGATACTCGTGATCTGTCATGACTAACTCCTTAAATACGGCTAAGCGAAGCCTTCTTTCCCAAAACAGGGAATAAATTTCAACCGCAAAAGCTGCTTTTTTCGCGAATTCTGTTACTCTGCGATTATAAAGGCACTGACATCATTAATCTAATGAAAGCGACATACACTCAATTTAGCTTACTTGCCCTAGCATTGACTAGCACCCTAACGTTAACAGCTTGCGGGCAGCGTGGTCCACTGTATTTGCCTGAAGACGCAGATAAGAACCGCACTTCAACAACACAGAAAAAAGCACCAGACAGCAAAAAAACTGACGAAAAGGATAATTAAATGGACTTTTTCCAGTACAAAGACAATCAATTGTTTGCCGAACAAGTCGCTGTTAAAGATATTGCAGCGCAATACGGAACACCTTGTTATGTCTACTCACGCAAAACCCTAGAACGCCATTATCGTGCGTTTACAGATGCCGCAGCCAAACACAAACATTTGGTGTGCTACGCAGTCAAAGCCAATAGCAATATCGCGGTTCTCAATGTGCTGGCCAAGATGGGCGCAGGGTTTGATATTGTGTCAAAAGGTGAATTAGCGCGCGTATTAAAAGCCGGTGGAGATCCGAAAAAAGTGGTCTTCTCTGGTGTCGCAAAAACCCGAGATGAAATCACTTACGCACTTGAACAAAACATCAAGTGTTTCAATGTCGAATCTAAAGCCGAGCTAGAACGGATTTCAGAAATTGCTGCAAACATGCAAGTGCAAGCGCCCGTGTCTATTCGTGTAAATCCCGATATTGATGCCAAAACTCACCCTTATATTTCAACTGGGTTAAAAGAAAACAAATTTGGTATAGATATCAAACAAGCGTTCGACGTCTACCAACTTGCCTGTGCTCTTCCTGGCATTCAAGTTGTCGGTGTGGATTTCCACATTGGCTCACAGTTAACTGAAGTTGAACCGTTTTTAGCCGCTTTGGACAAGGTTCTTGCACTCATAGACACCTTAAAATCAGCAGGTATAGAGCTCAAGCATTTGGATATCGGCGGTGGATTAGGTGTACCTTACGATGGTGAAAAACCACCACATCCAAGCGCATATGCTGCGCAGGTCATCGCCCGCCTTGAGTCGTACAGTGACCTCGAGCTAATCTTTGAGCCTGGACGCGCCATTGCTGCCAATGCAGGCTTGTTAGTTACGAAAGTAGAATACTTAAAACCGACCGCAGATAAACACTTTGCTATTGTAGATGCGGGGATGAACGATATGTTACGCCCGTCACTGTATCAAGCTTGGCAGGAAATTATCGCTGTGACTCCAAGAAATGATGGCACGCCGGAACACAACTACGATGTCGTTGGGCCTGTGTGTGAAACTGGAGATTTTATCGGTAAAGATCGCACACTGGCCATTTTACCAGGTGACTTACTTGCTCAACGCAGCGCGGGCGCTTATGGTTTTACCATGAGCTCAAACTATAACTCGCGTCCACGTGTGGCTGAAATCATGGTAGATGGTGATCGCGCGCAAGTGATCAGAGCAAGAGAGACTCTTGAGTCTTTGTGGCAAGGCGAAACATTACTTTCAGAATAATAACAGCGATGATGCATCGCACTCAGCGGCTAGAATAGTAAGGTAATATGTTTGTAAATTTTTCAAAAATGCATGGCCTAGGAAATGACTTTGTCGTGATCGATAACGTCACGCAAAACGTTTTCTTGTCACGTGATCAAATAAAAAAGCTCGCAGATCGACACTTTGGCATTGGATTCGACCAATTGCTCCTTGTTGAACCGCCTTATTCCCCTGATTTAGATTTTCACTATCGTATTTTCAATGCCGATGGCACAGAGGTTGAGCAATGCGGTAACGGCGCTCGCTGCTTTGCCCGCTTTATACGCATGAAAGGGTTAACCAATAAACACAAAGTCAGTGTTTCAACCAAAGGTGGAGACATCACCCTCTACACCGAAAAAGACGGCCAAGTCACGGTTAATATGGGTACACCGCAATTTGTCCCACAAGATATCCCCTTTAAAGCGCAGCAAAGTGAACTAACCTATGTACTCAGAGCACAAGAACACACGATTTTTTGTGGCGTTGTCTCTATGGGTAACCCACACTGTGTAATTGAAGTCGACGATATTGATGCGGCCGACGTGGATACCTTGGGACCCATGATTGAACACCATGAGCGCTTTCCAAAACGCACCAATGTAGGCTTTATGCAGATCATCAACCGGGAGCATATCAAACTTCGTGTCTGGGAGCGCGGCGCTAACGAAACACTGGCATGTGGCAGTGGTGCATGTGGTGCGGTTGTGGTTGGTATAAAACAAGGCAAACTAGCAGATACAGTACGCGTCGATTTGCCAGGAGGGACATTACAAGTGCGCTGGAACGGCGGAAGTAAACCAGTCAAAATGACAGGGCCCGCTGAACATGTATTTGATGGACAGGTAGCAATATGAGCCATAACCAAGATCCTATGTCAGCCCATGATGTCATGGCATTTTTGCAGCAGAACCCCAACTTTTTGTTAGAGCACCCCTATCTGTTGCTCGATATGAATCTGCATGTGCAACACCAAGGCGCGCCCAATCTTGCCTTAATGCAACAGCGCTTGCTGCGCGATGAAAATACCAAGCTCAAAAAGCAAATCGATTCTATGGTCGATTCAGCGCGTGAAAATGAATTGATTTTTAAACTATTCAGTGATTGTCAGCGCGCCCTGTGGTATTGCAATAACTTTCAAGAATTAGCTGATATTTTGGCTGATACTTTGTCGCAATCTCCTAAGATTTCGGTCTGTCAGCTCATCCCTTACGACGTCACACTGGAAGAGCTGGTGACACGGCGATTCAATAAGCTCGCTCGCTACTTAGGGCGATTAGACCTACAAGAGCAGAAACTTTTATTCAGTGGCTTTGCATGCCAGTCTGTGGCGCTTTATTTATTAGGCCCTAGTGACAAACCAACTGCAATTTTGGCTTTTGCCAGTGACTGTGCTGACCACTTTTCACCAGACAATGGAAACTTGTTCGTCAACGAGTTAGTGTCGTCATTGCAAATGAGGCTCAAGGAGCTGGCATGAGCGAGCAATCGCTCAGCGCAACTTGGCAAAAACCCATTGAGGAGTTTATGGCCTACCTGCGCTACGAAAAGCAGTACTCTCCTCATACACTGACACAATACCAAACCCAATTGAGGCTGGCCGCGCAATTTTTTGCGCCACACTGTCAGAGTTGGTTGAGTGTCAGTAGCGACTTGATCCGTCGCTTTTCAATGCATTTACGCACCAAACAATACAATCCACGCAGCATCAATTTAAAGCTGAGCTGTATCCGCAGTTTGTATAAATTTTTAAAAACCAAGCAAGCAGATGGATGTGATTTACGCGATCCAGCCGCAGGTCAGAAAGGGCCAAAGTTTCAAAAGCCCCTGCCTAAAAATCTGGATGTCGACCAGATGATGCAGCTTTTAGATATTGATGACGAAGATGCACTCGCTGTTCGCGATAAAGCCATGATGGAATTAATGTACTCAAGCGGCTTGCGGATCAGCGAATTGGTCAATACCAATATTCACGATATCCGAGAAGGTGAAATTCGCGTATTGGGTAAAGGTAGCAAAGAAAGGGTAGTGCCTGTGGGTAGTAAAGCCCTCGATGCCATTGCTGCTTGGTTACAGGTACGGCCATTATTTGCACTTGATGGTGAGATTGCGATGTTCGTCAGCAAACGTAAGACTCGTATTTCGACTCGCCATGTGCGCGCAAGAATGAAGGAGTGGGGCATAAAGCAAGGGATCAGTGCAAATGTGCATCCCCATAAACTTCGCCACTCGTTTGCCAGCCACCTATTGGAGTCAAGTGGTGATTTACGCGGCATCCAAGAGATGCTCGGTCACAGCAGCCTATCTGCTACCCAAGTATATACGCATGTAGATTTTCAACATCTAGCAAAGGTCTATGACCAATCTCACCCACGTGCTAAGCAAAAGAAACCCTAACCTACCCATACTGCTGACTTCACCACAACAGGACTTTTCGCATACAATGAACTCATTGTTGCCCAAACTGAAGATCACAATGCGATTTAATCGAGCAATTTCTCCCATCAAAGTTTTGAGTTTTGACTTAGACGACACCCTTTATAACAACCACCCCATTATTTTAGGTGCCATTGGCGCTATGCAAACTTATTTACAATCTATCCCGCAATGGGCTGCCAAAGAAGGCGACTATTGGCTGGCGTGTCGACAATACATAGGCAACACACAGCCGCACTTGCAAAGTGATGTCACACAATGGAGAAAGGTTGCACTAGAGCATGGTCTGTCGCAGCTTAACCTAACAAAAGAAGAAATTGAGCGACATACCCAGTTAGCATATCAAGCGTTTGCTGATGCTCGTAGCCAAATTACCGTTGCCAAATCAGTTTTAACCCTATTGGATAAACTTGCCCAACAGTACACCTTGATAGCCATTACTAACGGCAATGTCGAAGTCGATAAGTTCAATTTAGCAGGGGTATTTGAGCGCGTGTATTTAGCAGGGCCAGATGGCCAAGCAAAACCCGCTGAAGATTTATTTACACGCGCATGTCAGGATTTAAATGTGCTGCCGCAGCAAATTTTGCACATAGGCGATAGTTTAGATACCGACGTACAAGGTGCCAACCTCGCAGGGTGCCATAGCATCTGGTTAAACAATCAAGGGATTAAATATAAATATCAAGGTCTTGCAGATATTGAAATCAGTGATATACACCAGCTTAGCGCGCTGTGTTGAATATCTAGATGAGTCGTTTTTTGGGTGCAATCTGCGCCCAATACAAGCGCTGTCAATGCGCAATTAGTCTGCTAAAGTTGCATTCAATGTACAGATAACGTACTAATATTGGCTTTCAAATATAAAAACATAGAATCGGAAGTCATTATGTCATCTCACGAAGCAGCTTCTGCTGAGTCATCAGACAACAAGTTAGACACGGGCTTTTTTGGTCATCCTCAAGGCCTATCGACCCTCTTTTTTACCGAAATGTGGGAGCGTATGAGCTACTACGGCATGCGCGCATTGCTGGTATTATTTATGACGGCCAGCCTCCAACAAGAGGGTTTAGCCTTTACTGTGGCAACGGCAACAGCCATTTATGGCTTGTACACCGGTGCGGTTTATTTCCTTGGTTTGCCAGGTGGTTGGATAGCTGACCGATTACTTGGTGGACAACGCACCGTTTGGTATGGCGGCATCATAATCATGTTAGGCCATATTGTGCTTGCGATCCCCGCCCAAAGTACTTTTTTTATCGGTTTAATTTTAGTCGCAATAGGCACAGGCCTACTCAAGCCCAACATCAGTGCGATGGTTGGTCAACTGTACAGTAGTGAAGATGTGCGTCGCGACAGTGGCTATGCCATTTACTATATGGGGATCAACATTGGTTCGGTGATCGGCTACATGGTATGCGGCTATTTTATGGAAAATGTTGGTTGGCACTGGGCATTTGGTGCGGCCGCTGTAGGTATGGCCATCGGCCTAGTGCAATACCGTTTTACATTGGGAAATATCGAAGGTGTTGGAGACAAGCCCAGTAACCCATTGACACCAGCAGGCAGCAAAAAAGCTTGGTTTGCTATTGGTGCAATACTCGCCGCGACAGGTGCGATTGTCGGATTAACTTACGCAGGCAGCATAGTAATCAACCCTGTGGTGTTAGCTCAATATGTTGCTGTAGCGTTTACGGTAATTTTTCTCGGTTACTATGCCTATATCTATTTTGCTGGCAACTTAAATGCAGATGAAAAGAAAAAACTATGGGCGCTGTTTTTAGTCTGTGTCGCCTCAGCTTGTTTTTGGTCTGGTTTTGAACAAGCAGGCTCGTCGCTAAACTTATTCGCACAGGACTACACTGACCGTGTCATTGCGGGTTTCACCGTACCAACAGCTTGGTTCCAATCATCTAATTCATTTTTCATTATTATTTTATCCCCTTTCTTTGCAGCCCTTTGGATAAACTTGGCTAAACGCATGATCACACCATCGTACAGCTTAAAATGTGCTATTGGTCTGGTGATTATGGCAAGTGGCTTTATTGTCATGTTCTTTGCCTCACAATATGCTGCACAAGGCTTAAAGGTAGCGCCCATGTGGTTGATCACTACGTACTTTTTGCACACCGTTGGTGAGTTATGTCTTAGCCCGGTCGCACTCAGTGCCGTCAGCAAACTGTCACCTAAACGTTTTGCCGGTCAAATGATGGGGATATTTGTACTTACTTATTCTATCGGTAATATTATTTCAGGCCTACTTGCAGGCAATTTCGATCCTGAGCAAGTCGATCAAATTCCAAATCTATATTTGCAGATCAGCTTATTTGGTATCGGCGTGGGTATTCTTATCCTGTTATTTAGCTTCAGAGCCAAAATATGGGAAGGGCAAACCCAGCAGCAACCTGCATAACCGATTAAGAGAGGTGCAGCCCAGACGCGTGTTGCATCTCAGCTCTGCTCGCTGCGCATCTCTGATGACGCAGCTATGTTATTTCTCCATATTTCCCTTTTTTTACACCAAGTTCTAAGGTTAAGATAAATAGGTGTTTTAGGAGATCAATCAACCATGAAAAAAATCGTCGTTACAGGTGCCACCGGGTTACTCGGACGTGCATTGGTGAAGGTATTATCACAGTCAAATACTGTCATTGGTACCGGGTTTCGCAGAGCCGCACCGCCAATTGAGCAACTTGATTTGCACGACCAAACAGCCATTACTGCCTTTTTAGATACACACCAACCTGAAGTTTTGGTACACGCAGCAGCTGAACGCAAACCTGACATATGTGAAAATGACCACCAAGCAACTATAGCTTTAAATGTGCAGGCGGCAGAGTTTTTAGCGAACCAATGCAAAAAAAGGCACATTCAATTTGTGTTGATCAGCACAGATTACGTTTTTGACGGTCAAGCAGCCCCATACACCGAAAACGACACGACTTCGCCAGTTAATTTTTACGGCCAAAGTAAAGCGCAAGCAGAGCTTGCTGTATTAGCTGTTTGTCCTGAGCATACAGTCGTGAGAGTCCCCGTACTCTATGGTGACGTTGAATATTTGGCTGAATCCGCTGTAACAATCATCGCTGAACAAGTCATAAAAGACTGTAACAGTGCACATGATGATTGGGCAATACGCTACCCAACACATGTTGAAGATATCGCACTTACGCTCAACGATTTATTGGCACAACCTCGCGATAAACAATGTGGTACTTTCCATATCTCAAACAACCAGCTGATGACCAAATACGCCATGGCAGTAGAGATTGCCAAGGTATTAGCGCTTGACACACAAGGCTTAGTCGCACTACCTGAGCCATCGCAAACTGCGACAAGGCCTTACAACTGTGCATTGCAAGACACTAGGTTGCACAC
This sequence comes from Pseudoalteromonas sp. Of7M-16, assembly GCF_022347805.1. Lineage (NCBI taxonomy): Bacteria > Pseudomonadati > Pseudomonadota > Gammaproteobacteria > Alteromonadales > Pseudoalteromonadaceae > Pseudoalteromonas > Pseudoalteromonas sp. Of7M-16. The sequence continues at coordinate 33,821 of NZ_JAKRFY010000010.1, forward strand.
AATGGGCATCAAACATCATCGCGATTTTGCCACGGCAATAGCCAAAGTGCTGAATCAGCACGGCCATTAAAGCAACATCAGGGGCGTTCAATTATGCGATATTTTATTCGATTTTTACTTGTCTGCTCCCTGTCTCTCAATGTCTACCTAGAGTGGCAACGACCACACTCATTGCTAAAAAGCATGCTCTTCCCCGCTGAACCGCAACAACCCGGTGTCAGTATAGACTCAATGCCCGCTGCGCCGCACACAAACGTCCAACTTGTCAAAACACACACCCCTTTAGAGCTGGCAGATCAAGCCTTTGAAGCGGGCGATTTACTCACCGCTGCGCGCCTTTGGCACGATAGTACCAACCCTACTCAGCAGCTAAACACAGTACATGCATGGCTAAAGAAGCTGCGTAGGGACTTGAAGCTCAAAAGTGAACAGCAACTTGCCAGTATCTTATTGTTTGTACAACGTATTCTAGCAGTTACCCCCAAAGACTTTGCAGCGCTTAAATTGGAAGCGGATGTTTATCTTGCGCAAGGAGAGCAAAATGAAGCGATTTATCGCTATATCAAACTGCTGCACCTCTACCCTGAATATCAACATTTGCAGGATATCGTTACAGCCTTGATAACTCAGCGTTTAAACCATCTTAAAGAACACAGCGATTGGCATGAAATAATCGCACAAGGGCAAATTTGGCTCAGTGAGCAGCCTAATAACCTCCCTATCATTGCCGCCATTATCGAGGCGCACTTAGCACTGAATAACCCATTAGAGGCAGAATTATTGCTCACACAGCTAAGTGCTCAACAGCAACGCCATAAGGCGATCGCACCACTCAAAGATGCCCTTGAAAACGTCACACAACAGGTAGAGCGAATTCCCTTGGAGCGCCGTGGTGAACACTATGTTTTAAAAGCGCAAATAGCAGGGCAAGAAATCTCTTTAATGATTGATACCGGGGCAAGTATTACGGCACTGACAGCCGCCCAGTTCGAACTGCTCGCATATGACGTAAACTATTTAAATTCTCGCCGAGTGAGCACGGCTAACGGCATTACCGAAGTTCCCTTTTATATGAGCACTGGAATACAAATTGGCAGCAAACAAAAAACCCCTTTTGAATTTGGGGTAATGGAGCAGTCCCATTACGGACCAGGGTTGCTTGGCATGAATTTTTTGCGTCATTTCGAATTTGAAATAGATCAGCAGCAAGCCGAGCTGATTTTAAAACCGAGGTAGTCCACAAAGAGCTATGACGCGCTAGACGCTGACAGCCTTTTATTCATGAATGTCAGCTCAAGAGGCGCAACTAAACAGTCTATGGATGCCGCTTTGTCAACATCCACTCCATTGCTAGACACATAAACGATATCAAAACACTCTGACATGCGCTCTATAAATGCTTCAACTTGCTTAACACACTGCGGTATTGGCGATAATTCAATTGTTACCACACTGAGCATGCTTTCCAACGTTATGATATCGTCAACTAAATGATATTCGTCGCAGGACATACTAATATTCAACATAGTGGCGTTGTCATCTATCGTGCCATAGACAGCAATTAAGGTTTCTAAGCTGATATCCACTTCGTTAGTTTGTGTGCTAACACGACGGCGTAACAGCCGATTACTACTGGTGTAAAATGTATAAAGTAAGATTTGGTTAAGTAATGAGTTTGCGTGACGCTTGCTCTGTTTGAGCTTGCCTGACAGCGCACTGCGCAATGACTTAACACCACTGCCAAATGCCTCACTGATCACTGACGATAAACAAAGCTTATGGTCGACACCAATGATCTGGCATTCAGGATTGAGTGCCTGAAATGCTTTATCAAAGCGCCAATTGTCATTAGCACCTAGCGATAGCAATGTCTTTGTTCTCGAAATCGCACGAGCAGGGACCTGATGACCACGTTCATGCGGTCCACCTACTCGTACGAGATCACCACATTGACTCAATTGTCTCTGTAATTTATTGATCTCCACAACCAGTAACACCAATTTAACCCAAGTTACATTAAGTGTAACTCCAATATATATGATTGTTTTAATAAAGTGTGAATTTTTTTAAGAAAAGTAATTTTTTACACAATTAATTCTCATGTAAGCCTTATAAAAGCCTTGTATTACTTACAGTTTAACCACTATGGCTCAATTTGAAGAATTGACAATAACCGTACAATAGAGACATCAAGCTCATAAAAATCAAACACAATGTCAACATTTAGCTAGTATAACTTGTTGTCCCCAAAGGGAACTTCAAGTAGGTTACTGCTTTGGCGTACTGGCTGCCCTATCATTTCGTCATAGGCGCTTTGATGACGTAACATCATTTTTTGATATGGCAGATGTTGGACGAGCTTTTGCAGTGCCAGTGGGTTATGCGCTTTCACCCCTTTGCCTTGTGCATCGACAACGATATATTCCGAATCGCCCAAGCACACGCTAAGTTGGTAAAGTGCTTGATCGAGTGAATTAACAATAAACTTATCGATAATTGGTTTGTCTGCCAGTGCCGCCAGAGTGATTTTCATAACATACCTCCAAATACGTGTTATACGCTTTATATTCAATTGAAGTTTATGGCGGATACATACTGATTGAGATTTGATATAGTTTGCCTTTCTTTAATCCTGATTACGGCTCCTCATAAATGTCTGAAAACTCCGTTATTGCACCTATGCGCCTAGCCAAGTACCTCAGCCATTGCGGAGTTTGTTCAAGACGACAAGCATCCAGATTAATTGAATTAGGCCAAGTACAAGTAAATGGCCGAGCGGCAAACCACATTGATCATGTCACAGAACAAGATGATATCTGGGTCACTGGGCAAAAAGTCGCGGGCCTGGCCCCCAAGTTACTATATCTTTATCACAAACCAGTTGGCATCGATTGTAAGTTGAGTGAGCAAGACCCAAGTAGCCTGTTTCATCACCTGCCAAAGGGCTCACGTGTTTACCCAATCGGCAGGCTAGACAAAGATAGCCGAGGCCTATTATTGCTCACCAATGACGGCGAGTTATGTCACGCGCTGATCCACCCAGATAAACATCAGGAAAAAGAATACATTGTCAAAGTTGATAAACCCATTGATGCAACCTTTTGTGAAACACTGTCAAACGGAGTCCCGGTCGACGGGCAAACTACCCTGCCATGCACAGTGGTTCAAATCGATGAAAAAACATTTAAGATTGTGCTAAAACAGGGTCTCAACCGCCAAATAAGGAAAATGGCAAAACACTGTGGCCGGCAAGTGGTAGACTTGTACCGTGTGCGTATTGCCAATCTCATCCTCGATCCAAAGACGGTACCAGAAGGACAATATTGTCAGATAGATATCGCGAAATTGGTATTGTCCGTATAGCGCTCATCGGATTACAGACTCATCGCAATCATACCTATGGGACAGGCAATGCCCACCAGCCAGCTCAATGAGCGCAACTTATCTAAATCACACCAATAAAATACACAATACAAGCACCTTGCCACAATATGAGTGACTGCCAGGCCTTGAATTAATGTGCCAGTCGTCCCAGTTGCGAGCACGATCGCAATCGCAAGACCAAATACAATAAGAGATTCAAAACAGTTGTAGTGCGCAGCAACAGCGCGGGCGCCAAGACCAGACAATTGGCTTTGTTGTGTTCTTGGCTGTTTATTGTCGTAGCCCCCCTCTTTACTTGCGGCAATGATAATGGGGACTTTTGCTAAATAGGGTAGTAGCACACCGATCAGTGCACACACAATAATGACACTCATAAACACTCCTTGATAATCACTTGGCCACTATTTAAGCGCAATTTATCAAGAAATGAAATCATTCCAACCAACAGAGAGTATTAGGAGAGCTGCAAAAAGAAATAAAGCCACCCAATCACATCTCAGTGGCTTTATGAGTAACATCGACGTCAGTATATGCATACAGGTTGCAAAGCGCACTGCGACAGATTGTCGCAGTGCTGTCTAGTCACAATTCGAAATAGCCAACATCACAAAAATTCATTATGAAACAAGACATAACAGTTGTATTTTAACAACGCAGTTTTAAACAAAGGAGCAGATCATGGGGTGGTTTTTATTTACTTGTCTCGCCGCATTTAGCCAAGCTTGGCGTAATGCGCTACAAAGTCACCTCAGCAAACATGCCAGCGTCAACGCCGTGACTCTGGCTAGATTTATTTTTGCCACACCCTTGGCTGGACTGTATTTATATTTACTTTACTACTTTAACCCGGCGCCAACGCCACAGTTCTCAAATACCTTATTAATCTACATCTTAGGTGCCAGCATCATGCAGATCATCGCGACGGCACTCATGGTGGTACTATTTAAACAAAAGAACTTTGCAACAGGTGCGGGCTTAGCAAAAAGTGAAGCCTTAGTGGCAGCGATACTCGGCATGCTATTTTTTGGCTCTGCTTTGACGTTTGTAGGCTGGATTGGCGTGCTAATCGGTGGAATTGCAGTGCTGCTACTGAGTGGATTTAGCTTTAAACAACTCAATTTTAAAACCGCAGCAATTGGTATTTTATGCGGCACCTGCTTTGCGTTGACGTCGCTGTGGGTGCGAGAAGCCGCACTGACCTTGGCTTTACCTTTTCCACACAGTGCTGGCTGGGTTTTACTCTCAGTGCTCAGTTGTCAAACACTGTTATTAAGCGGATATAGCTGGCTTACAGAACCTCAGATTTGGAAAACACTCAGAGCGCACCTCCCGTTGGTATTATTGATCAGCACCACCAGCTGTATTGGCTCTATCGGCTGGTTCAGTGCCATGAGTTTACAGCACGTCGCCTATGTTAAAACCTTAGGTCAAATCGAAGTGTTTTTTACTTTGTTAATCGCAACTTATTGGCTCAAATCACCGCCTAAAAAGCGTGATACGCTGGGACTCAGTTTAATTGCACTCGCAGCTGTTTTAGTAATGGCAGATGATATTATTGCACTGTGATACCATCAATTGCGCTGCATATTGCTCACCGCATCACTTATTCACCAGCAAGTTTTCAGCTTGTAATACTTCTCCTATACTGTAGTAACGGTGAAACACAAATGGAGTTGGGGTGGCAACACGTCAACATTACTTTAGTCAGCCAGATACTGTCGAACTGGTAAAAAACCGCTTGTTCAAACAGCTGGCTTATTACTGTTTGGCGCTTCATAGTCTGTTGCTGGTTTTTTTTTGGTACTGTGATATTTGGATATTAACCGCAGTTAATGTGGGCAGTGTGATTGCGTGGGCTGTAGGGATCAAGCTCTTGTACATGCACCAAACTCCCCTAGCCCTGCGACTGTTTTGCATCGAAGTCACTGTGCACTCCGTTTTCGTGTGCGCCACACTGGGCATGGATTATGGGTTTCAATATTATCTTTGGACCATTGCCAGCCTGATCTTGCTTGATTACCAACTCAAATTAAAATTTGCGTCAGCATTGGCTCTGCTATTAATAATTACGTTTGCCATGCTCTTTGAACTGTTCAACAAAGTACAAAACACCTTCTTATTCAGTGAGTTTGCACCTTATATTCACTTTATCAATGTGCTTATTTGTGCACTTCCCAGTATTTATACCATTGGCCACATTAGAGAGGTTTCGTTTTCAAACCGCTATCAACTTGCTCAGATGGCCGCCATCGACCCGCTGACTAATCTGTTTAACCGCCGCTACGCAAAAGAACTGATCAACAATGCGCAAGAGAACAGTATTGAAACATCACAGCAATTATCCGTCATCATGGCCGATATTGATCATTTTAAAACCATCAATGATAAATATGGTCATGAAATAGGCGATGAGGTTCTTATTGAAGTTGCATCAAAAATACAGCAACACACATTACACTCAGACATTGCGGTGCGGTGGGGGGGAGAAGAGTTTTTACTGGTGTTCGTCAACTGTGATTTAGCCACAACGCAAGCGCGTATCGAAAGCTTGCGTCGTGACATTGCAACCCACTCATTTAATGATCAACGTCTGCCAGTCACCATGAGCTTTGGCGTTGCTCAGTGGCACCCCGCTTTGCCGTTTCGAGTTGCTGTAAAGCTCGCTGATGATGCTTTATATATGAGTAAGGCTCGAGGGCGAAACCGCACCACCAGCGCCCATTCAGATGCGGTCCAGCACTCCCTACAATAACTTTTTACTGAGCCGAAAACTCAATAGTGTGCTGTATGCTTCCAGGTAACAAAGGTGTCAATTGACCTTCAGCATAAGCGCTAAAGCCTTTGCGATAATACGGTGACAGCGGATGACCACTTTGCCCCCCAGCGACCGTCATCACTGCATTTTCCAAATGTCCCGGCTGAGCGATAAAGCGCTGAGATGCACCAAAACTTTTTCCTTGAACTGCCGGCATATAGCTATCGCCAAACCCGGGGACAGCGGGCATATCTAAAAAGCGGCTTAAAAATGGCATTTGCTGACTAAATGGGTGCTGTACGGTCAAAGTATTCACCTCGCCCCATGTCCAATTAGCCATACCGGCGCCAAATTTTGTTTGCAACCTAGCATGAGTACGTAAATATGCCGCCTCTAACAAGTGCTGCCAATCTTGATGTCCCGCCAACCAAGTTTTGGGCTGAGTTTGGATCAATTGCCACAAAGCTGGCTCAAAGTAACGCGCTAAATGTGCCAGTGTTTCATCTTGACCTTGCAGATACTGTTCAACGGGGCTAAAAACAATATCAATCACACTCTTTCTAAAAAACTTCACTAGCGTATAACCAACTGAATCCGTGCACGCGCAAGCTTGCCAATTAGCCAAATAGGCAAGTGCCTGTTTGTAATTTTGCTCTTTGCCTGATGCACTTGTGAGTGTATCAACCAGCAAGTCATGCCATGGCATTAAAAAGCGCGCTTCATTATCTAGTTGTAGTGTATTGAAGTCTGTTTCGGAAAATCGTTCAGCCGCTAATAATCGGTCGCGAATTTGGACTGCACGCGCACCCAGCGCGTAACCTCCATCGCCAAAGCGACGATGATCTATGGCCGACATCACTCGTGAATTGGCTGTCCACAGCTTGCCATTGTCAGGGTTGATCACGTGTGGACGAACCGCCTCATTCGCTTTCCAAAGCAATGACTCTGCACGCACGGACGAAACTGCCAAATCACTTGGAAAGACCCTAGATGGCAAAGCGCCTATCGGCTGCCAAGCCGCATTACCCTGTTTATCAACTACCATGAGGTTTTGGACTGGGATCCCGACATCACTTGCTACTTTGAGTGCTTGTTCTACTGATACCACTTGCTCCAACTGTAATAAGTTCAGGTTTACGGCGTAAGGTTGATGCGCAACCCATTGCAGCGCGTAGCGTTTACCATTGAACTGCTTAACTGGCCCAAATTGACTCATAGAGAGAGCGTAAGTCCGCACCTCACCGTTTGGCAGTTTGATCTCTTCAAGTACCGTTTGCTCCTCATCTTGCTCCGATAGCACAATCCAATCTGCTGTATCCAAATACCCATTGGTAAAACCCCATGCAATATGTTCATTGCTACCAACCACAATGGCAGGCACACCTGGTAAACTGACACCCGTAACCGTCACAGGCTGAGCTGAATCAGTGTGGTAGTTTATTTGAGCACGATACCAAATGGACGGCACATTGAGGCCAAGATGCATATCGTCTGATACCATCGCAGCCCCTGTTTCTGTCAAGCTCCCAGTCACAGCCCAATTATTGCTGCCATAGAGAGGGGTTTCTTCAATTTTTGTCACATTTCTCGCAACCTCAACTGGCTGTGTCAATGCAGGGATCGGCACTGTCGCTGTGGACAATTGGCTGTCATCAAGTGCCGCTTGGAATTTACTTGGCTGAAGGATAAAGTCGACCATAGGTTGGCCAAACTGCTCAGCAATATGGATCAGTGTTTTATCTCTTCTGAACGTAGCTGTCTGCAAGTCCAGATACATACTGAAAATAACTAACAAGGAATCCGCAGGACGCCAATCTTGGGCTTGAGCGCCAAGCAATAAATATTCGAAGTTTGACATGCCCGATTGCAATCGACCATCATTGACGCCTTGAGCGTATACATGCAATAAGGTTTGCTCTGCAGCGCTCAAGGTTGCAAAAATCTCTTCACTGCGTTTTCTGAACTGATGAAACCGAAGGGATTTATCAAGTGAGACAGCCCCTTCACCAAAAAGCTCACTCAATTCACCAGCGGCATTTCGGCGCAGCAAGTCCATCTGGAAGAAACGATCCTGGCCATGCGCATAACCCATCGTATATGCAGCATCTTGACGATTTTGTGCATGTATCACCGCCTGCCCTAAAGCATCCCGGCTCAGCTTACTGTTTGCTTGTAAATTGCTGCTTTGAGTGTGGCCATCCAAAGCAGGTAAACTCAGTGAGAGTACCCCATATATTGCTGCCGTAAGCGTCAATATGCCTATAACCAAGACCGAAGCACCTACCCTAAACCATTTCAACATATACTTTCCTTTCTACAAATAAGCGGGTGATACGCACCGTTGCAACCTACCCTATTCGCCAACACAGTTATAGCAATTCATTTCACCACGTTCAAAGACACTTTTGATGCTTTAAATTTACGACGCTTTTTTTGCAATTTATTTAAGCTTGGTTTAAACAAGGTTTGATTTGGCGACTTTTAGGCAAGACAACTATAGTTAAATAATTCATGGAACCGACAGAAAAAACATGCAAACTGAGAATGTTGTGCCGCCAAGGAAAGCAATATTATCCAAACTTGGAGTGTTAATGCTGCTGACGGTGATCATCGCCACAGGTTGGTATGTTGATCGTGTTAACCATAAGCACCTCATAGAAGTACAAAAAAACCGCACTTATGAACAAGTCAATGTCTACCGCACCCGTATAGAGGGGCAGCTTGCAGCTAATATTCAATTAGTGCGAGGGCTTGCTATTGCACTTGCCAATGAAGATCAGCTCAGCCAACAAAAATTTGCAAATATAGCGTCCCCTTTATTTGAGTCGGATGACATACTGCGCAATTTAGGCGCTGCGCCGGATATGATCCTACAGTTTGTCTACCCTCTGGAGGGCAATGAAAAAGCGCTCGGGTTAAACTACCGCACCCACCCCACCCAACGAGTTGAAGCGCTAAAGGCTCAGGAAACCAGAGAAATCGTATTAGCAGGTCCCCTCCAGCTCGTCCAAGGCGGAGAAGCATTAATAGCACGGGTGCCCGTTTTTAAATCCGAGGATCAGTTTTGGGGGCTACTCTCAGTGGTCATTGATATGCAAAAGTTGTATCAAAGTGCCCGACTAAACGAACTGGAAGACAACTACCAAATAGCCATTCGCGGGCAACACGCGCGTGGAGAGCAGGGAGCCTATTTTTATGGCTCAAGTGATATTCAACATCTCAATCCTTTATCCTTTGAGATAAATGTGCCTTCGGGCTCTTGGCTGCTCTACGCTGCGCCTAGATTTGGTTGGTCAGGTGAGGACTCTGCACTGTGGCCGTTTAGGCTGGCACTACTCACTATCGTGATAATATTTGTTGTCGCTTTTATCTTTTTTACGCGCTTGCTAAAACAGCTTGAAGATCAAGCCAACTCCTTAACCAGTATGGGGTCTTTAGCTGAAGTAGGAGCGTGGTCAGTTGAATTGAGCAACCATCACATCAACTGGTCCACTGTGACCAAGCAAATTTTTAATGTACCAACACATTACCACCCCTCGTGGATGGGCAGTACAGAGTTTTTTAAGGAGGGTGCACAGCGCAAGAAATTTCAAGATGCCATGAGCACAGCGATAAAAAGGGGTCAGGGTTTCCAAGGTGAATTTTTAGTAGTCCCTAAAGATAAACCTCCTTGCTGGGTACTTATCAAAGCACAAACTAAAACGTCGGGCCGCAAAACGCTCGAAGTATATGGTTCAATTCAAAATATTCATCAGCGTAAAACCATGGAAGTTGAGCATGAAAAAGTCGCCAAAAACAACGAGCTTTTAGCCCAACTTAGCACCCATGAAGTGATACTCAACAACCATTTAGACAGAGCGCAAGAACTGTGTATCGACACAACCTGCCAAGGTGTCAACGCATCCCGAGCAAGTATCTGGCTATTTAGTGAGGAGCAAACTCATCTCTACCCGGTGTGTTTTAGTAATACGAAAAAAGACAGCTTACAGCACTACCCACCATGGCGAAAAACCTCTCAGGCGGCACTGTTTAGTGCTCTGGCCGATAAAAATATTATCGAAGCCTGGGCGGCAAAAAGCCACCCCGTAACCCGAGTGATCAATGAGCAATACCTCTCACCATTTGAAATAGATGCAATTGTGTTTGTGCCGATATTTTTTAAAGACACGCTATATGGCACTTTAACTGCGGAATTTAATACTGCACACCCACAATGGACCCAAAGTGACAAACGCTTTTTAAAAGCCATCGCCGCCATGCTGGCAAGCCTCTTTAGTAGCCAACAACAACAAAAAGCACAGCACAAAGCCATCATGGAAAAAGAGCTGGCGGAACAATCGGCCAAAGTCAAAGCATCCTTTTTAGCCAGCATGAGCCATGAAATTCGTACCCCAATGAACGGTATACTCGGTATGCTCAATATCTTGAGCGGTTCAACCTTAAATGACGGGCAAAGACGCCATTTATCCTTGGCCCAGAGCTCCGCGGAATCTTTGCTGACGATCATCAACGACATTCTCGATTTTTCAAAAATCGAAGCCGGAAAAATGTCAATTGATACAGTGCAATGTGACTTAATTCAGATTATCAGTGACTGCTTTTCAGCCTTTGCCCCTAAAGCCATCGAGCAGCATACCGAGCTGTTTCTCGACAGCCGTAATATGCAATATCAATTTGCTAAAACTGATCCACACAGGTTGAAGCAAGTACTGAACAACTTGATCAGTAATGCCATCAAATTCACTGAAAATGGTAAGATCACCCTAACTTGTTATACAGAACAAAGTAACCAAAACACGCGATTATGGTGCAGTATTGAAGACACAGGCATTGGTATCAGCAAAGCGCAACTAGACAAAATCTTTGACTCATTTACACAGGCAGATCCCTCAACCACTCGCAAATTTGGCGGCACAGGGCTAGGTCTAACCATCGCCAAACAGCTGTGCGAACTCCTTGGCGGGGCACTGCATGCCTATAGTAAACTCAGTATTGGCAGCACCTTTACTTTTTATATTGAACTGCAAGATGCGCAGCCCATAAAAGCGCTAGATAGCACCAGTGACTACCTACTTATAATAGATCAGCACGCTCAAACTGAACTGAGTGCACGGCATATGCTCAATGCATGGCGAGTTCCCACAGAGCATTTTTTAACCATTCCAGATGCGCTGGAATTTTGTGAATCACAGTGTAACTCTCACCCCGCGCTTATCGTCACTGCCACGGTATTAAGTCACAGTACAGAACTGGTTTCACAGGCCTTGTTTACGTTTATAAAAAAACATCAACTTAACTACGCTATTTTATGCCACACGCCTGAAGAATTAGCAGCACTGCCGCATGCCCACGACTGTAATACCATACTTGCTCCACTTACACCCGCCAATGCGCTGACACTGGTGCAAAAAAAGCATACTGCCAAATCAGAGAACCAGGGGGTGCAGCTCAATTGCTCTGTTTTATTGGTCGAAGATAACAAAATCAACCAAACTGTGGCACTTAGCTTACTGGCAAAAATAGGCATTGAAGCACAGTGCGCAACCAATGGTCGCCTTGCAATTGAGCACTTACAAAGCCTAGAGCAACCTTATGACGTGATCTTGATGGACTGCCAAATGCCAGAAATGGACGGCTACACAGCCACTCAAGAAATACGTCATGGAAAATGCGGCAAGCAGCACCAAGACACGATAATTATCGCGCTCACGGCAAATGCCATGGAAGGTGATGAAGAAAAATGCCTAGCAGCGGGTATGGACGCTTACCTAAGCAAGCCAATCAATTTTGATTTGTTGACAAAATCACTACAAGAATGGACTGGCTCAACTAGGAAAATATCTTTAAATAGCATAGAGTAAAGCAAATTGCTGACACCCATATTCCGATTTGGCTCCTTGTCACAAAGCCAACAAGCGGTTTGCAAATTTCATTTACGATACTACTTGAAAAGGGAAACTATGAAGCTCACTATGATCGAACAACGCTTGATTGGTTGTTTGCTAGAAAAAGAAACCACCACACCAGATCAATATCCACTGTCTGTAAATGCACTGACCAATGCCTGCAACCAAAAGTCAAATAGAGAGCCCGTACTAGCGCTCACAGAAGCTGAGGTTTTAGATGGCCTGTCACAACTAAAGTCTCAGCGTTTAGTTATGTGTGATGAAGCTTTGTCAGGTCGTGTTTCTAAATACACTCACCGCTTTTGTAATACCGAGTTTAGTAGCCTGCAATTAAATGAGCAGCAGCGAGCGATTGTGTGCTTGTTACTTTTACGCGGTCCACAAACACCTGGTGAATTACGCACTCGCAGTGGCCGTCTTGCCGAATTTGCCAATGTAGCCGAAGTCGAAGAGGCGCTTAATCAATTACAACAGCAAGAACTAGTGGTAAAACAAGAAAGAGAGCCTGGTAAGCGAGAAAGTCGCTATCAGCACCTATTTGGCGATGTACCAGCTCCAGCAGACACTCCCATTGCATCCATTGATGAACCAAGCGAGCTCAATTCGCTGTTAGAAGAAATCAATCAATTAAAAGCTGAGTTAAAAGCAATCAAACAGCATTTGGGGCTTTAAGTTGTCTGAGGCAAAAAACATCGTTGCCCCAAGACTTACGGATCTATTACACTGTTTGTGAAGATTATTAAGAGGCCTGAGGATATTCAATGCGCGAAGCTATAATTGCCGAAATGAAAGTTAAACCTTCTATTAATGTAACCGAAGAGATCACTCGTCGAGTGCAGTTTATCAAACAGCGTTTGCTTTCCGCACACTGCACCAGCCTTGTCCTTGGGATCAGCGGTGGAGTAGATTCTTCCACCTGCGGCCGTCTTTGCCAGCTAGCAGTAGATGAATTGAACCAAGAACAACAAGATAAATCTTATCAATTTATCGCTATGCGTCTTCCCTATGGTGTGCAGGCAGATGAAGACGAGGCACAAATGGCGATGGATTTCATCAAGCCAAGTAAACGCCTTACCGTCAATATTAAACCTGCCGCCGATGCGATGCATGAGCAGGCTATTCAAGCCATGAATGAAGCAAATTTGACACTCCCAACACAAACTCAAATTGATTTTGTCAAAGGTAATGTAAAAGCTAGGCAGCGCATGGTTGCTCAGTATGAAATTGCAGGGCTTAGCGCAGGTTTAGTTGTTGGTACGGACCATAGCGCAGAAAACATCACCGGATTTTACACCAAGTTCGGCGATGGCGCCTGTGATCTGGCTCCATTATTTGGCCTGTCTAAACGTCAAGTGCGCTCACTGGCTGCACATTTAGGCGCACCCGCACAGCTTGTTGAAAAAGTGCCAACGGCTGATCTTGAATGCGATCGCCCCGGCTTGGCCGACGAAGCTGCGCTGGGCTTAAGTTACGAGAATATTGATGACTTTTTAGAGGGCAAACCAGTTTCACTCGAAGTAGAAGAAAAACTGATTGCGATTTATCAGCGCACCCAGCACAAGCGACAGCCTATTCCCACAGTTTATGACTAAACCCTAGCCGATTAAATCCGATGGGTGCGCTTAGCACCCTATTCTATTTTTAGACAAGCCACCACGGCTTAACAAAATAGTTACATATTTGTGTACAGCCAACAAAAACTCATGCTAAGTTAGTGATCATAAAGGTAACTTATCTCGTATTATCTATTATGTGTATCAGCTGGTGACTCTTGATTCACTTCAATCTCAAACTTGAATTTGAATGTACCACAAGATACTAATTTTAAAGGAAACCAATGGACGCCCCTATTTTAATCACAGGTGGAGCACAGCGTATTGGGCTCGCACTTGCTCGGCACTTCATCGCAGCTAATGTACCGCTCATTGTCACCTATCGAACCCGTCACGACTCGGTTGACGAGCTAGCCGAACAAGGTGTGAAGTGTATACAAGTTGACTTTAATGAACCAAACGCCATCGATACACTTGTTCGCCAAGTCAGTGATTATACGCCAGCGCTGCGTGCCATAGTGCACAATGCATCGAGTTGGGATTGTGAAAAACTCAATCCAAATCACGATGCCCTGTTTGATAATATGATGCGCATACACGCTAAAGTACCCTACTTGCTCAATATGGCGCTGGCCCCGCTACTACAAGCATCACAAGATGTTAGCGACATAATTCATATTACGGATTATGTCGCTGAGAAAGGCAGTCCCAAACACATTGCATACGCTGCCAGCAAAGCCGCATTGGACAATTTAAGTCGCTCTTTTGCAGCTAAATATGCACCTGATATTAAAGTCAATTCAGTGTCGCCATCACTCATTATTTTTAATGAGCAGGACGATGAAGCTTATAAAGCCAAAACCCTCAAAAAGTCACTTATGGGCATAGAACCGGGTTGCAAAGAAGTCATTGCAAGTATTGAGCTCTTGCTCAACAGCAACTATATAACAGGTAGAACACTCGCCGTTGATGGTGGCAGGCATTTAAAGTAAGTTTGGGTTTGATGCATTGATTTAAACCCAAGCACAATTTTTGTGAGTTATTATTATGCATGAAGAATTAAAAAACAGTTACACAGAGATCATTAACGCCGTTGGTGAGGACGCAGACAGAGAAGGGTTATTAGACACACCTAAGCGTGCGGCCAAAGCGATGGAGTACTTAACTCAAGGATATCGACAAACTTTAGATGAGATAACCAATAATGCGGTGTTTTCATCCGATGCTGACGATATGGTATTGATCCAAGATATCGAATTGTACTCAATGTGTGAACATCATCTGCTCCCTTTTGTCGGCCGTTGCCACATTGCTTACATTCCCAATGGCAAAGTGTTAGGCTTATCTAAATTTGCTCGAATTGTCGACATGTATGCACGCCGCTTTCAAATTCAGGAACAGTTGACTCATCAAATTGCCAAAGCTGTTGAAGAAGTGACTGGTGCACGAGGTGTTGGTGTGATTGTCGAAGCAAAACACATGTGCATGATGATGCGTGGCGTAGAAAAGCAAAACTCGAAAATGCGCACCTCAGTCATGTTAGGTAACTTCAGAGAGGATGCAAAAACTCGCAATGAGTTTTTACAACTCGTCAAACACGACTAAATTGCAAGGACATGCCAATGATGCATAATGCGATTATCAATATAACTAACCTGAGATTACGAACCTTCATCGGGTTCAATGACGAAGAGCGCGAAAAAAAACAAGACGTAGTTATCAATATCGAGATCCACTACCCCGCTGACACTGAATGTGTTCAGCTAGACGAAGTTGATCATGCGCTTAATTATAAAACCATTACCAAATCGGTGATCAAGCTGGTTGAGACTGGACACTTTTTGCTGCTAGAAAAATTAGTGGCAGATATATTATCGGAGTGTCACCAGCACCCGGATGTTTCTTTTGCCCGTGTGCGAGTTGATAAACCCCATGCGCTACGCTTTGCAGATTCTGTTTCTTTAACACTTGAGTGGCGCAAGGCGCAAAACATAGATTAAAAACCCATATGCTCCAGATGACTGGAGCATTGCCAACAAGCTCAAAACAACCCCATAGCCAACGCTATCACCAAAGCATAGCGAAGCCCTTTTCCAATACTCACCAACAATAAGAATGCACTAAATCTAATTTTAAATACCCCAGCTATCAGCGTCAGTGGATCACCGACAACTGGCAACCACGCAAACAAGAGGCTAAATGTGCCATAGCGTTGAAAATGCGCTTGTGCCCTCGCCATGCTGCTCTGCGATACGGGAAACCAGCGGCGATGGCTAAGCCGCTCAACTTGTGTGCCAAGGTAATAATTCACACAACTTCCGAGCACGTTACCTATGGTTGCGCTGCACCACAGCAAAAATACATGACCTGATTGCTTAACAACCATACCTGTAAGCAGTAACTCCGACGCCGCAGGTAACAGCGTCGCTGCAATAAATGCGCTGAAAAAAAGACTCAGATAAACCATAGTAAAAAGATAAAATGTGTTGGAAATACAGCAATCACAAAGCTTGCTATGTGATTAAAAATACGCGTAAATAGGACCAGCCTACCATAAGGAAATCAACAATGATAAAAAGTCAGCTCACAATCAGTTTTCTCACCGCCGCATGTTTAGCAATAAGCGCCTGTGGCACCACTGAATCGACTACACCCAACGCGGACTATGAAACCTATATTAGTCAAGGCGACATATTTAAACATCTGACATTTAAAGACATCAATGGTCAACCAGTCGATTTGGCCAATACACAGGGCAAAAAGCTAGTCATCTTTTTCGCTACTTGGTGTTCAGACTCACAACGTATGTTTAACGAACTCAACGCTTCTCCTTTAGTCACCGATCGCAACCTCACCATTGTCGCAATTGGCCGAGAAGAGACCTCAGAGTCACTTGCACAATTCGCTGCTGACTATAATGTCTCTTTTCCCCTCATCACAGATGAACAGCGCACTGTGTACAGCCAATATGCCAATAAAGGGGTACCTCGACTGATCCTACTTGATGAAAACAACCGCGTCGTTAACACTTTAATTGGTGAAACAGAAAATATTATTGAGCAGGTAAAGTGGAACTAAATTCAGACGTTGTCAGTATCTTAACCATGGCCAAAGTGATCCAAACCGCTGTGGCCCCAGTTTTTCTATTAACAGGGATCGCCGCATTTTTGGGTGTTTTATCTAATCGATTAGCGCGTATTACAGACCGAGCACGTTTACTTGATAGAAAGCTCAATGCCAATCAAGATGACACCCTACATTTTACGCTCACCCAAGAAATGCGCGCTTTGCTAAAGCGCTCTCGCTGCATTCACATCGCTTTTAGCATGAGCGTTCTTAGCGCACTCATGGTGTGTGCAGTGGTCGTGCTACTGTTTATTTCCCACCTCTATACGTGGTCACTTGGGATCACAGTTTCAAGCTGTTTCATTGCTGCCATGCTGCTTTTAATTGGGGCTTTTATAGCGTTACTCGCTGAGGTCATGTTGGCAACACGTAGTATGCGACGCGGTATGATTTTTAAAGATATTGGATAAGCGCTCAATTAAGCCCTACCCATATTTGCTGGCGGGTTTATATACTTGTATAAGCTCCTCCCACGCTAAACGAACTCATTTATAACCCCCTTTATTATACTGAAGGTGTTGCTGGCCCTCCATTCCATCTACCTTGGGGGAACTGCCCATGAGTTTCTAATCCCAACGTTAATCGGACATAAAAAAACACCGGCTCAAAGCCGGTGTTTATTATGTTTGATTAATTATCAGGCTCAGCTGATATCAATCATATTACTTTTGCTTACGGCGACGTAGTGCAGCAAATGGTGCAGCTAGTAGTGTCAACCAAGCTAGTGAACCTGAATCGTCATCGTCGTCACCGTTGTCTTCTTTCACGTCAATCAAGCGAACTTCAACACGAACGTCGTCAGAGTATTTACCTGCCGCATCTTTCGCTGTTACGTCGAAGCTGAACTGACGGTCGAATTCGAAGTCTAGGTTACCAGCAACAATCAGCTGACCCTGCTCGTTAATCGTAATTAACGTAGTACCCGCTACCATGAACTCAACAACATCGTTGTCGAAATCAGAGAACGTTAGCTGACCAATTACAGTACCAACTGGGCTGTTTTCTTCGATGTTGAAGCTCTGACCTTCTTCGATCATTGGCTTACCTTCGTATTCGTCTTCTTCAACATTGAATACGACAGTTACCGCTTCAGACTCAAGACCGTCTGCATCAACAGCTGTTACAGTTACTTCGAAAGACTCACCTTGGTCAAAGTCAATTTCGCCAGTAACAGTGATGTTACCTTCAGCGTCAATTGCAATTGCATCAGAACCTTCAACTTTGAATGAAGAAACATTGTCATCTTGGTCCATGAACTCAAGCATGCCAACTTCAGTACCTAGGTCTGCGTTTTCTTGAACGTCAAACTCTTGGCCTTCAGCAACATATGGTGCTTTCTCTGAATCTTCGTCAACTGCGTTTAACACGTCAACAATGATATTTGTAGGCTCTGACTTGAAGCCTTTTTCATCGTGAGCAACAACAGTTAGTTCAACTGACATTACGCCTGCATCGTAATCTAGAGGCTCACCATCAGCAACAACAACTGAACCGTCTTTGTGTACTGTGATACCTGAATGTGAGCGAGCAACAAGCTCGAATTCAGAGATCTTAGCAGCACCGTCTTGTTCAACTACTTCTAGTTGACCAATTACGTGGCCTACCTCTGCATCTTCAGATACTTCTAAGTCTGCATCAGCAATCATAGGAGCCACTACCGCTGGTAACATATCAGCTGTGATATTCGCTAAGATTTGGTCGTCTGACGCTAGTGTGAATGGCTTGTAGCTATCAACAAACGCAGATGCGCCCGGAGCTAGAGATTCAACAGCGTTACCATCTGCATCAACTAGAGAAGCTGGCGCAGTTTCGAATGTAGTGTGACCTGTTAAAGAGTCTGTTACTTCGAAGATACCTGACTGGTAGTTACCGATACCCGCTTGCGCTTCGATCATGATCTTGTCGCCAAGGTTAGACGTATCTAAACCAATTAGGCTAGAACAACCAGAGAAGGTAATTGTGTTAGTACCACCTTCGTGGAACATTGCTGACAAGAATCTCCACTGATCTTCACCATCGATAATTGGACCACTCAATGTACGAGCACGACCGATAACGGCTGCACTACGACCTACATCGTTGTAGTTCTGTAAGAAGAAGTCAGGCACACCATCGTAGTTTACATCTAGTGTCATACGGTAACCCGCTTGACGGTGCATTGTTAGCTCATCACGTAGTGCCATTGACGCTGTGAAGATTGCACCTGAGTCACATGACTCGCTGCCGTATACGTTGAATGACGTGCTTAGGATATTGAACTGCTTGTCTTCTGCAGATGCTTCTTCACCTACAGCAACCAACTGATCTGTTACAACGTTAAAGGTTGTGAAGCCGTTGTTTGTTACTTGAACGCGCTTATCGCCTTCTTCAAGAACAGATACTTCAACACCTTCATTTGCACGTGGTAGTACATGGTAAACCATGTGGATGTCATGATCGCCGTCTAGCGCTTGGTCATCAAAAATTAGTGCACCGTCTAGCTCAGAAAGAGTCAACGCAGCCGCACGTGCAGTTAGGTCATTTGCACCTTGTGGGTTAGGTAGGCTCCATGCAGGTAGTTTGCTTGGGTCAATTGTTAACTCAACTTGGAAAGAAGCAGTTTCACCAGCAGCAACTGTAATTGACGCAGGGAACTTCCAGCTTGTTGCGCCTAGATCTGTATCACTTGTGTAGCGATCTTCAGTGCGTAGGTTATATGTTTTCTCTTCTGTGTGGAAGTTCTTAACATATACAGTCTTAGTATACGTCGTTGTTTCTTCTAAGACGTCAAAACCGAATGAAAGTGCAGCTTGAATTGTGTCGTAGTCATCATGGTGTACCCATGCAACTGTTTGTGAATCAACCGCTTTCTTAACATCAACAAGACCGGCACCGATTAAACTGATTGGCGCTAGCTCTGTCTCTGCATTTAGTGATTTTGGCTCCATGAATACATTTAGGTTTGCAGTATTCATTAGTACCGCTTTCACTTGTGCAGCACTTAGTTCTGGACGCGCTTCACGTACTAGTGCAACAGCACCTGCAGTGATTGGACCTGAGAAAGAAGTACCAGTTGCACCAGCTAACTGGTCAAGTGTACCTGTCGCAGCAACCTGGATGTTAACACCTGGTGCTGTGATTTCTGGCTTAAGTAGGCCATCCATTGAAGGACCACGAGAAGAGAAGTCAGCAACACTGTCAATTGCAACGTGTGATTCAATACCAAAGTTAAACGTTGGCTGATTACCAGCAGCCAATACTGCTTTAATTGCAGTACCTGTATCTAGTGAAACAGAAATAGTCGGTACAGTTACAGCGTCGCTTGAACCACCAAGACCTGGCGCACCGCCTTCAACATTGTTAGCAATGATAACGTATTTTGCACCTTTAGCTTGCGCATTTAGTGCTTTGTCAACGAATGCACACGCACCACGGTCAATTAGTACCGCTTTGCCAGTGAAGTCCATGCCTTCAAATGGATTTAACACTTCACCTTCGTTATCTGGATCAGGGATGTTACAACCATTTTGATTTGCTTCAGGGTAAACAAGTTCTGTATCTGCGTTTGTGAATGAGAACGGGTCTTGTGGACCAAAGCTCGCAGTACCAACATCAATACGGTCGCCATTTAAAGTACCAACTGCGAATAGATCAGGTAGTACTGGGTGACCCATTGCACCTACAGATAGCGCGTTAGGTGTTGTGCTTGGACCGCCGATACGGAATGGGTGGTTACCATCGTTACCCGCTGAGATAACAACGTTCGTACCCATTTTAACTGCTTGGTGGATTAGGAATTGCGTACCGTCTTCACGATCAGTAGAACCGAACTCACCACCTAGTGACATATTGATTACATCAACGCGGTCGCTGATATCACCGTCACCATTTGGATCCATTGCTGCTTCTAGTGCGCCTAGCTGAGCTGCAAATGGACAACCGCCACCACACACTGAGTAAACGTAAAGTTCAACATCTGGAGCAATACCCGTTACAGAGTGTGATACAGATGTACCATGAGATGTTGGTGCGTCATCTTCAGTTGGGTTTGCAGGATCGTTTTCAATCGGGTCCGCATCGTTACGCATAAAGTCGTAACCGCCAACAACTTGACCTTGTGGCCATGTTACCGCTGCTGGATCTGCCTGTGCTGCGTCATATGCTTCTTGTGTACCAGCGCCGCCAAATACTTTGTGCGTGTAGTCAATACCTGTATCTAGTACAGCAACTTTTTGGCCAGTACCAGTGAAACCTGCAGTATTAATAGGTGCAGCTTGGATGTAATTGTTTGCATCAGCAACATGTAGCTCATAGTCATATAAAGGTAAGATGCGCGCTACATTGTTATTCTTTTTGATCTTTTCTAGTGCTTCATCAGACGCTTCAACAATCAGAGTTGATGCTAATAGTTTAGTAGAACCAACAACTTTGATATCTGCATTTAGGCTTGCTAAATCACGCTTAACTGTTGTTTGTAACGTCTCTACAGATGCAACCGTTTGACGTGCATCACTTACTGAGTAATTACCACGCTCCATTAGGTTTGCAGCAGTTTCTTGTTTTAAAACTACTAAGAAAGCCTCAGCTCTATTTTCTTGCTTTGCAGATAGCTCTACTTTTGCTACTTCTGTGTTAAGTGAACGAGTGTTGGTCTCTAATGTCGCAGCACTTACTGATGCTGCTGAAAGAGCACCTGAGACAGCCATAGCTACCGCTGTCGCTTTAAATGAATACTTGGCCATAGTTTCCCCTAGGACTTGTTGTTTAATTTGGTGTTTATTTATATTTAGAGAGTAGAATCATTCATCAATATAATGTGACTACATGGTTAATTGCAATAATGGAAATACAATTAAGTTACATTTTTTGAACTTTAATTTTATTCAACAACGTAAACCTTTGTTTTAATAAGAAAAAACACAATGTGAAGAAAAGTAAACAGATATAAATTAAATTTACTGTAAATGAGCTGCCTATTTGGACCCATAAAGTAAACAGTTTGTTTTCACTTTAAGACGCTTGCGCTACCGTTGACCTCAGAATCTTGCCAAATCCTATTGAAACCCTTAAAAAGGGATAGAATTATTTATTTAAGGGGCAACTTATGAAAAAGTTATTGACACTAGTAACCTTGCTGGCGGGTTTCAGTATGCAAAGTCAAGCCAGCACACTGTTCAAAGAAAAAGAGGATGCCATTGAGTACCGCAAAGCAGCGTTTCAATTAATTCGCTATCAGATTGGTGATATGGGCGACATGCTTAAAGGTAAAGTGCCGTTTGATGCAGAACGTTTCAAACAACGTGCCCACAATGCAGCCCAACTTTCTAATATGCCATGGGAAGCATTTATCACGGGTACTGATAAAGGCGACACCAGCGCTTTACCAGAAATATGGAGCGACAGAGCAACATTCGATAAAAAAGCTGCGGACTTCGCCAAGTATGCGCAAGCGCTCGCTACAGCCTCAGAATCTGGAGACAAAAAGGTGATTGCCAAAGCATTTGGCAAGTGGGCGCAGGGCTGTAAAGATTGTCACAAATCATTTAAAGATTAATCGCCAAAATACAGCACATTTAAAGAGAGCATGACCGTCGCTCTCTTTCATGCTGTGAGACTACTCATCAAAAAAGTCAAATTCATCATCTCCTAAATGTCGTCGCAATCGCTTTTGCTCTAAGTACTCGTCTAGTTTTTTTCTGACTTTTTGCCGCTGCTTATTAACATCTTTTTCATTCAGTGTGCCAAACTCTTCTTGATATTCGTCATCCAATGGATCATAGGAATATGTTTTACCCATGATAAGCTCCTATTTAACCTTTAGAGATCAACTTTCAATACACGGATATAGCTGTTTACTGCTGTATGCATAAGTGGGGTGGGCGATAAAGACCTCCCCACACACATTACGACTTATAAAGTATTTAGCTCGAAATAAGCCGCTTGGACAGTGAATGATTTTTATCGTGACGATTAACAAAACAAATCAAACCAAATTATGAGTAAAATGGCCAAATTATAGTTGAAAGGTTATTTTTATCCTGACCTCCTATCTCGATAAAAACCGTATGCAATTGAAAAATATGGACTTTAAAAATTGGCATCATACTTGGAATACACAAAGTGTCATCAACAAAAAATAAGAGCCAAGCCATGAAAACCACTTTAATTACACTTGCAATTTTATCGTCTTCCTCTGTCTATGCGCATAGCGATCACAACTTTTCCATCTCCAGTGATAACTGCCAGTTAGAGTTCAAAAATGATGTCAGAATCACACCTGAAGAGATCTCAATAACACAAGCTAATAACCAAAATATGATGATCGCAGCAGATGGTACCTTGTCTGTTAATGGGCAAATAATCACAGTGACACCGCAGCAACGCCAAGCTCTCTCTTTTTATGCAGAAACATTGCGGGCTGAATTACCAAAAGTCGCCGAAGTCGCGACACAAGCGGTCGATCTGGCAGAAGTTGCTCTAAATGAAGTTGCCACAACATTCAATTTAAACAGCTTTGATGACCTATCAGAGATCCTCGATGAACTAAATGTGGAAGTACAAAATACCTTTTACCAAGAGGGTACTTTTGTCATGGGTGAGCAAACCATGGCTGAATTTGGCGAGCATTTCGAGCAGCAATTTGAATCCCGTGTTGAAAGCGCAGTGAAAAGTGCCATGTTTGAGTCAATTGGCACACTGCTCATTTCACTGGGTTCAGAAATGAAAAACGCGGATGGTGACATCAATGCCTTTGAGCAACGTATGGAACAATTAGGTAGTAATTTTGAACGTCGGATCAATGCGCAAGCAGAACAACTTGAAGCAAGTGCAGACTCACTATGTGATCAGTTTGCACAGATAGCCCAGCAAGAGGCCCATCTAGCACAATCAATGCCGACGCTGTCTGGGTATGCTTTGATGCACACTACATCCCACTAAGTAAGAAAACATTCCAACCAATGAGTGGACGCTGTTTAAGGTCCCCTCTTCTTGTCACTCAGTACTTGTACCAGCTCTCCCAATCGCTTTAAACTCGCTTCATGTTTGTCCTGCCATGGCAGTCCATAACTCAGTCGTATACAATTTTGAAACCGCTCCGACGCACTAAACAGCTGTCCGGGCGTCAAACTGATCCCCTGAGCCATTGCCATATTGAACAATGTACCACCATCAATACTTGCATCCAGCTCTAACCAGACTACACAACCGCCTCGCGGATCACTGATCCGTGTCTCAATTGGAAAGGCACTGCGAATACAGGCCAGCATTTTTTGTTTGTTTTCCTGTAGCCGCAGTCGCAACTTTTTGAGATGGCGATCATAAGCGCCCGATGCCAAATACTCTGCCAATACCCATTGATTGATCAGTGATGAAGAGCAGCTCAGCGCCCGTTTATATCGACGCGCTCTGGCAGCATGTCCCGGTGCCAACATCCACCCAACTCGATAGCTCGGCGCCGCTGTTTTAGAAAATGAGTCACAGGTGATCACTTGCCCAGGTTGGGCATAATACTGAGCAGGTTTGCCACGGTATTTGGTAAAATACAAATCGCCATATACATCATCCTCGATAAGCGTGACGTTATTTTCTACCAACATTTGTAGCAAACTTTGACGGCGACTATCCGGCATGAAACTGCCAATCGGATTGTTAATACTGGTAGAGCACACACATGCTTTTACATCGTGTTTGGTCAGCGCATGTGCTAAGTCTTCAAGCCATAAGCCATCATCAGGACAAACTGGAATTTCAATTGCTTGTAGTCCAAGGTTTTCAATTAGTTCTATGATGCCAAAATAGCCAGGAGACTCAATCGCTACGACGTCTCCGGGCTGCGTCACGCACTGCAACGCAATCGCCAGTGCTTCTTGGGCACCATTGGTGATGACAATATCATCGGCGACTACAGATAACCCCATATGCAAATAACGCTGTACTATCTGCTGCTTTAACTTCAACAGCCCATCCATAGCGCCATACTGCAACAGTTGCTCACCTGCTTGTTTTAAGGCACTGCGCATCATTTTTGCCAATATAGCTTCATCCCCCATCGCAGTCACTGGGTTAGCAATGCCAAATTTCGCCTCGTGTGGCGCGTGTATCCCTTCATATACCTGTTCAATTAAAGACTGCTTGTTGACCTGAGTTGGGTTGATGGGCAACTTGCAGCGCCTTGGTAAAGTATTTTGCTCACCATCAAATAAAAAGTAGCCGGATTTTTCTTTCGAATAGATTCTCCCTTGCCCTTCAAGGTGATAGTAGGCTTGTTTAACTGTCGGGATACTAACTGACAGCTGTTGCGCAAGTTTTCGCAACGAAGGAAGTTTATCTCCTGGTTTGAGCACCTGCTGAGAGATCATGTCATTGATCACATCAATGACCTGCTGATAAAGGAATTGACTGCTTTGCACGCGATGACTCCACATCAATCTGTATAGGTTAAAAATGACTTTTTCTGTATCTATTATACACAGATTATCCGAGTAAACTGCTCCTTGTCGCAATAATCCAATTATACAAGGACCAACGATGAGAAATTGGCTGTTATATATCATTACCGTTCTTATTTGGGGCTCAACTTGGCTGGCCATTGAGTTCCAGCTCGGTCAAGTCAACGAAGTTGTATCACTCTTTTATCGCTTTGCTATTTCTGCACTCTGTATGTGGGGCTTTGTTGTTTGGCGACAGCTTCCCATGCAGTTTAAGCTCATTGATCACGGTTTTTTCATACTTTTGGCCATAGGTAACTTTGGACTCAATTACCTGCTACTTTACTGGGCACAAGGTAGTTTATCTTCAGCGATGGCATCTATCGCTTTCTCCTTTATGCTGATCTTAAACATGATCAATACTCGCCTATTTTTTGCCAAGCCAATTGCCTTTAAAAGCTATATTGGCGCGGCTTTGGGTGTAGCTGGGATCGTCAGTTTGTTTTGGCACGAATTAGGGACGGCTGATTTATCTTCTAATACCTTGGTTGGTCTGGCATTGGCACTGGCGGGAACCTTTGTCGCATCTTTGGGAAATATGGTCAGTATCCGCAACTCAGATCGCGCCATTGGTGTTTTAGAGGGCAACGCTTGGGGCATGTTGTACAGCAGTGTGTTGCTCGGGGCATATATTGCCTTCAGCCCACTGTCATTTGTGGCACAAGCCGATACCAGTTACTGGCTCTCTCTGCTTTACCTCTCTGTTTTTGGCACTGTGATCGCCTTTGCATGTTACTTTTCTCTACTAAAAAATATTGGTCCAGAGCGCGCCAGCTATATCATCGTATTATTCCCGATTGTAGCAGTAGTGCTCAGCACACTTTTTGAAGGCTTTACTTGGCAGCTCAATACTTTTATTGGCTTTGGCCTTATTTGCGCAGGCAATTTACTGGTACTTGCCCCCAAGAAGCTACTCAACAAGTACAGCTCTGTGTTGCAAACTAAACAGGCCCATCCAAACTAGGCACCTTCAATCGCAACGACGCCGCATTGCACTTAACCAACGCGGGCGTTGTTGCGATTAAATCCCCATCGGCTTCAACACAAATGTTTGAAGAAGTTATCTTGAAATTGCTCCCACTTTGCACCTTTACCCACGATAATTTGGTGTGTAAGCCAAATAACATCAATGCAAAACTCAGCAAACGTTTGTGCCAAGCAATATTCGGAATAGTAACCATCTGTAGCTGGCCATCGCCCACCTCAGCCAATGGCGCCGGTGTTAATCCCGCAGCAAAATGACGACCATTGGCAAATAGACTCATTAAGACGCGCTGCTCAATACCGTCGACATTAACAGTGACACCCTTGTAAAAAAATAACTTAGCTATCCCTGCAAATGTATAACTAAGCGCGCCAAAACGCTTTTTTCCTGCCATCGCGGATACCACTTCAGCGCTAAAGCCGACACCCGCCATGTTGATAAAATAGCGTCGGTCTACTTGACCTACATCTACATTGCACGTGGAATCAGCAAAAACGGCAGCGCGCCACTGCCTGATTGAATAGCCAAATTGTCGAGCGAAATCATTGCCCGTACCGCAAGGTAATAAAGCCACACTCTTGTTTGTATCAACCAAAGCGCTTTCGTTTACACATAATAAAGCGTTGATGGCTAAGTTTAACGTGCCATCACCACCTAAAACTGTCACTTGATTTTGCTGTTTTATTAAACACTTTAGCTGTGCTAAATCGCGCTCAAAACAGCCACATGTTGCATACCATTGCAATTTGATTTGACGCTCAAGAGCGTTTTTTTCTAACCACTCCTTATGCGCCAGCATTTTTTTTCCACCCTGCGGGTTATACACCACTAACAAAAGATAAATCCCTAAATATTTTTATCTGAATAACTATTCAACCGTTCAATTATAAATCACAAAACACAACAAAAGCACCAACAAACCATTGAATAAATATTCATTAGTTCATATAAACAGCACAACAATACAACCACTCATTAGTTTTTCTAATGCTTCACAGGCAATTTTTATCGTTTTAATTTTAATCATCCCGAATGCAAAATAACCAAGTAAATTAACCGACAGTCAATTATTTGGAGTACGATATGCTTAATTCAGCTGCTGCGTGCAGCAACACGCAAACCACCCATGAACCAATCCGCGCTATTGCACAAAAACCACAAATTCAGTGGATGGCTTGGTTAAGTACAATCGGGCGATCACTGAACCTTAGTGCTGTGGTAATGCATAAGTAAATCTGTACTCTTGTACACTTGATGGCCAATTCAGTGCGGCCATCAACTGTTTTTCCCGTCTACATTTTAAACACACCCTATCAAAAAGTATAAATTTCAGGCAAACAATTCAATAACTTCGCTTTTTTGACTATTTTTTCAGCAAACGATTAAAAAACTATTTACAGCACCCAATTCGATAAGTATTATCTGTGCCCATGGAGAGATGGCTGAGTGGTTGAAAGCACCGGTCTTGAAAACCGGCATACGTTAATAGCGTATCTAGGGTTCAAATCCCTATCTCTCCGCCATTTTTAAAGTTTTGCGCCGGAGAGGTGGCCGAGTGGCTGAAGGCGCTCCCCTGCTAAGGGAGTATAGGGTTTGTAGCCCTATCGAGGGTTCGAATCCCTCCCCCTCCGCCATTATCTTGTAAAGAAACCGTCCATTGGACGGTTTTTTTATGTCTGAAATTTACATTCAACTTCTTTTAAGCCCCCATCCCTTAATTTCGCATTGAATACTTTTTCACTTCACAAACTGGTCAGATGTGTTAAGAATATAGTCATGTCTTTTTAAACTTTATGATCACCCATGCAAATTCATTTTATCGAAGGGTACATTCAACAAATTTACTTAGTCGAGTACCCCGACAAGTTATTGTTACTCGACGGATGTACACGCGCAGATGTTGATATTGTCTGTCATTTTATTTGCAAGGAGTTGTCGCGCCCGATCACCGATCTCAAACTCATTATTGTGACGCATATGCACCCCGATCATGCCGGAGGGGCGCACTTGCTCAGATCCCGTAGTGGCGCAAAAATAGCAACAGCCAAAGTAGCAGGTCATTGGTATAGCGGACTCGATGGCATTTTAATGCATTGGTCCGATATGATTCTGGCATTGTGGGTTGCCGGAAGAAAAAAGAAAGCACGGAAGAATCTTTGGTATGCGAGAAAATTAGCCGCAGACTACTATTTAGCAGATCAAGAGCGACTACCTGACTTTAATGAATGGCAAGCTATATACACACAAGGCCACACAGACAGAGATCTTTCTATATATCACGTGACTACACAGCGCCTTTACGTGGCCGATCTTTTTGTTAAAGTCAGAGGCCAGTTTATACCGCCCTACCCAATTTTTTACCCCAATCGTTATCGCAGATCACTACAAAGGATCCGTAAGCTGAAACCGGCATCGATCATTTTGGCACACCAAGGTGAGATCCCATTTACTGATATTGACTTTGATCGCTTAGATCAACTTGCGCCCCACGTACCTGTCACACATTGGCGCTCAGTCAAAGCGAAGACCAAAAAAGCCCTTGGCCTTCACCAACCTTTACCACCTAAATAACTGACTTAATAACTGCAATGAAACGTTCAATGTCCGTATTGTCGTTGTACACGTGCGGTGATATGCGCAACCCATAACGACGCGCATCCACCGCGATACCTTGCTGAGACAACTGATGTAAACAACTTTCCATATCATCAGATACATTAACAATCGCGGTGCCAGAACAGCGCTTTTCAAATTGCGGCGATGAAATACACCCAGGTGGGAGTGCTTGCCAAAGACGCTCAAGCAAAGTTAAGTTGTGATGGCGAATGTTTTCAATGCCATATTCACGCAACATATCAATGCTGTGCGCTGCCATCACATAAGGTGCAACCGAAGGCGTTCCACCCCAAAAGCGCAATGCGGTGTCGTGAGCAGCAAAATGATGAATATCAAATTCAAACGGATCTTGGTGTGAAAACCACCCGACATCTTTTGGCGCGCAGTCAGCCAATGACGCCGGTGAGACCCAAATAAATCCAGCTCCAGGTCCTCCACACAGCCACTTCACACATGAGCCCAGCACACAGTCTGCCTGCCACGCGGCTAAGTCTACTGCCAAAATCCCCGCAGATTGTGCAATATCGACAATCACCTTACATTGGTGCTGTTTTGCCAGTGATACGATCTCAGCAACAGGTGCTTGATGTCCCGTATTAGAGTAAACATGACTGACAAAAACCAAATCGAAATGTGCCGTTAAATGCGACTGCCAAGTCGACATTGCACTCACATCTTCGCCAGCAGGAATAAAGCACAACTCAACATCTTCAAGTGCCTGCTGTAAAACAAACCCCATACTTGGAAAGTCATCTTCACTGAGCAAAACTCGAATGCGACGACCGCGCAGCGACGGCATACTCATTAACCACTTGGTCAAACCACTCGACAAGTTTGTTTGTGGACAAAAATTGTCGGCGTGACCATTGAGCAATTTGGCCAGTGCTTGGTTAAACTGCATAATGCCATCTAGCCACTGTGCCCAGGGCTCACGATTCTGCTGCTGCCACGGCTGTATAAACTGATTGTGAAAGTGTTCAGGTGCACTCTTTAGCATGCGCCCGACCGAATGACTCAACAAGTAGGTTCCCTGCGGCATAAAAAAGTTATCAGCTTGCATCTGTCACCTCACTCGACACTAAGGTTTTGCGCAGGGTTTGTAAATCATCATAGCGGGTATCAAGATCTGTTCGCTTTGCACCAGCCCGCTTGTCTCGTAGCGTTTCAAGCTGAGCCAACAATACCTGCAATGGTGGGCCACTGGCAGTAACTTTGTCTAAATGCTGGTTAGCCAGCGCTTTTGCTGGACCACAAATATATTTTTCAACTAATTGATTATGATGCTGAATTGCCGTATCACCATGTAACTTGCACGCTTGTAAAAATACTTTTAACGCCGCTTGATACCAAGGCTCCTTGCACTGTGCCTGTGCCGCTAAAAAAGCATCCAATAAGTTGGGTAATCGCATACACTCTTTCAAAGTAGCCTGATCTTCCGGCATCATGTACAACAGCTTTTCAACGAGGATCTGAGCATAATCGACATCATTCGCCTGACATAAACCCAGCATCATATCAATCACATTTATACCGGCAAAATCACCGGCATTGGCACCACGATAAACTTCTTTGCCAACCCGGTACGGTTTGTAATAAGGCCTGACGACATAAAAGAAAGACTCGGTATCCAATTGCTTAAACAGTGCTTGGTTCGAATTGATAACATCGACCAGTGCGCGTTTAACTTCCTCTAACAACACTGGCGCCATTGGGTGTGAAATACCCAGAGGCTGAACTTTTAATAGCGCTTCTGCGGCCCGCTTGTAGGCTAAAATCCCACGTGTGTTGTAATCTATAAACAGCTTTTCAGCCGGATCGCTGGTAAAACGCTTATACGTCCCATTAATTGCAGTATTGTGTGTTGTTAAATGCGCTGTTGCAAATCTAGGTGTTACACCTATTGATGAACCAATATGCATTGCTAGTGCAGAAGCAGCCTTTAATGGGGAATGTCGCTCTCTACTTGGCTCAGTCAACTCATGACGGCGACATGCTGCCATATACAAGCCAACATTGCCGAGTAAGTCAAACGCATTATCGAACCCCTCATCGGTATTACCCTCAGCGAGTAGCGCCTCAATAAAGTGCTGCCCCTGCAACAATAATTGCTGTTTTATTTCGTCACCGACCCCTTCTACGTTGGCCGGATCAGCCTGTTCACGATAGATTGCCTCTAATTTATCGTTGAGCATGACAAACTCATTTCTTATCCAGAGGTCAAATTCTTGTGTTCGCTGTGTCATTGTAAAAATCCTGAAAATTGCATCATTGTCAGGCTAACAAAACATCGACAGAGATATTTGCCAATTATTTATTAATCGTTACACTCAAATAGCGGAATACTGATTTTTAATCATAAAAAGTAGCAGAATTAACTAATATGGCTGATATTGATAACAAAGATAGAATATTACTCAGTGCTTTACAGCAAAATGCACGACTGAGTAATGCTGCACTTGCCGAGCAAGCGAGCTTGTCCGATACCCCCTGTTTGCGGCGAGTTAAAAAACTTCAGCAAGACGGTGTTATTTTGGGGTATCATGCCGATATTTCACCTCCGGCTGTTGGTTACTCTGTTTTAGTATATGCATTTATTCGCTTGACCAAAAACTCGGTTCAAGCCGCAGAAAGCTTCGAAAATCATGTCGACGCATTGCGACAAGTCAGGAGTTGCTCTGTGGTGTCAGGCAGTCACGATTACTTGCTAGAAATTATCGCTGAAGACTTACCAAGTTATGAGCATTTTGTTAAACATAGCCTTGCGTCGTTAGATTTTATTGCAGCTGTCGAATCAACCATAGTGCTAAAGCAGACCTTTAATAAACGCGGAGTTCCTTTATGAGTCCAATAGGCATGTAATCTATGCAAATTCAATTCCGCTCGCCAATTCACCATCTCCTCGCCTATATCGGCTTGGCGTTAGGCTATTTTGGATTTGGAAAACTATTTACCCTGATCGCATTTCAAGATCAGGTGCTCCCGATTTGGTTGCCTGCAGGCATAGCTTTAGTCGGCAGCTACTTATGGGGCTGGCGTTTCGCACCGGCGATTTTCATCGCATCAATTTTGTTTAACTGGAGTACCTACTTCGGATTCAAACCCCATATCCATAATTACAGTGATATTTTGCAAGTCTCAATGGTC
The DNA here is from genome assembly GCF_022347805.1 of Pseudoalteromonas sp. Of7M-16. NCBI lineage: Bacteria > Pseudomonadati > Pseudomonadota > Gammaproteobacteria > Alteromonadales > Pseudoalteromonadaceae > Pseudoalteromonas > Pseudoalteromonas sp. Of7M-16. The sequence continues at coordinate 65,758 of NZ_JAKRFY010000010.1, forward strand.
GCCACTGGCGCTGTAGTGCAGGGCTTGATAGGGGGCTACTTAATGCGCTTCTGGTTGGGTGATCCGCTATTGATGCGCTCAAGAAAAAACATCGCGTACTATGTCTTGCTAGTGGGTATCATCGCCAATGTCGCATCCGCTAATATCGGTATGTTAGCACTTAGCCTCTTCAACCCGCTGTATGCGTTTTCGCAGCATTGGCAAAACGTTATTGCATGGTGGTTAGGTGATAGTTTAGGCATTTTAATATTTACGCCTCTGTTGCTGATGCTGCTCAATTTGACTGTGTTTGAGCCGCGTCACTATCAACACAAACGCATCATCTTGGCTACTTGTTCGATACTCTTGCTCTCTGTGACCGCCACCACATATCTCTACAATCAAGGCAATCTTCAAGCGGCACAAAGAGAAGCACAACGCGAAGTGAATATCATTGAAAATGTCGTTTTGCGCCATGTAAATCTGAGCATGTTGGCCGTGCAAGGGGTTGCAGCTAAGTTGCAGTCTTTACCCAAATTCGACCAAGCCAAATTTATGCAAATCGCTGAGCAACAAAGGGCTCGTTATCCATTTTTATTTGCGGTTTCTTGGGGACAACGCATCGCGCAATCCCACGCGAACGATTTACAATCCGAGCTCAATGTTCTTTATCGCAACGAAGTGAAGTTACACGGCTTACCTTTGAATCCAAGGGACCCCATGGTGATCGTGAAATATGTCTCGCCTCAAGCTGAAAACTTTGCCTCACTAGGCTTTAATATATACTCCAGAGCCAACCGCAAAGCAGCATTGGAAGATCCAGAAATCATTTTGCAGCCCAGAGCAACAAACGTGGTCAAATTGGTACAAACTCATCCAGCAAAACCTGCCTATGTACTCTTTTCTCCGGTATTTCATCAAAATGCAACGACATCGCAAACTATCAACGCGGATATTATCGGCTATGCTATTGGCGTTGTACAAACAGATGTTTTGCTAACCTCAGTCTTAAAAACGACACTGGGAAATAATTACGACCTCGCTTTTTATGATGGCAACAGCGAAACGCCTTTTTTCAGCAATTATGATATTGCGCAAAAACCCTACGACGCCAATACGCATTACAACACGCAAATTCATTTTGCAGGCCAAACCTGGCGCTTAACCTTGGCTATTAAAGATAGCTATATCAGCAACTTAAACCACCAGCAGACCATTTGGCTGCTGACGATACAGCTCAGCATATGCGCGTTAATCACCTTTATTGTGCTGCTTTACAACTATCAAAATATTGCCCTTAACCATTTGGTTGCGGCACGGACCGAGTCGCTCAATATTGCATTGCAGGATGCACAAAAAGCGAATCAGGCAAAAAGCCGCTTTCTCGCCAATATGAGTCATGAAATCCGGACACCACTCAATGCCGTTATTGGCTTTGCGTCACTGGCCAATACCACACAAGCTGTAGACACCTTGAAAAAATATGTCACGAACATTGATATGGCAGCCAAAACTCTACTCGGCTTGGTCAATGACATTCTCGATATCACCAAGATTGAGTCGAACAAGCTGCACCTAGAGCAACGTGATTTCGATCTCCAACAGCTGTTGACGCGCATGGACAGTTTATTCGCTACCAGTGCAACAGAGAAAAACCTACACTGGCGACTGCACAGCAATGTAGAGCATGCCGTGTGGCTCAAAGGTGACGAACTTAGAATTGAGCAAATTCTGATAAACCTGTGCAGCAACGCCATTAAGTTTACTGATTCTGGTCAAGTAAGTCTGCACTGCGAGATAACAGAAAGTGAATCCGATTATCGCGTACAATTTATTATTTCTGATTCAGGTATAGGTATTGACGCCACACATCTAGCCCATATCTTTGCGCCATTTGTTCAAGCAGATGATTCTACATCGCGGCGCTTTGGTGGCACTGGTTTAGGGCTGGCAATTTGCAAAGAATTAAGTGACATGATGGATGGCAACTTATCGGTTGAAAGTCAGCCAGACGTGGGCAGCCAATTCCACTTCTCACTACGCTGCCCTTTTGGTGAAGCCCATAGCGCTCAATTACCCGATTTCGATGAAGCAAACATCGCGACACTGTCTATACTGGTCGCCGAAGATAACCCAGTGAATCAGATCGTGATTAAATCAATGCTAGATTCTTTTGGCGTCTCGTACCACCTGGTTGAGAATGGTCAACAAGCTGTAACACTTGCACAACAACAGGCGTTTGATTTAATTTTGATGGACTGCCAAATGCCGGTGCTAGACGGCTATCAAGCAACGACCACACTACGACAGCACTTCGATCAGCAAGCGCTCCCTATTGTCGCGTTGACTGCCGATGTCATGCCTGAAGATAAAGCGTATGCGCTGGCTATTGGCTTTAATAGTCACCTTGCAAAACCGCTTGATCGCGATAAGCTAGGGGCATGTCTGGCCCATTACGCAAAAACATGCTCAAAAAATTCATCGGCATAATCTCAGCACTGTGTGCAATCGGCGCCGCCGCGCAGGATTGCACTACACTGCCTAAAAACCATCAACAATACCTAACTGGCATGGCGTCCGGAGAATATCGCTACGCGAATCAAATTGGTTCGCCGGTGCTTAAACTGAATGCTAAGATGCAGTATAGCGAATATATTCAGGCTACAAACACCTTGCTCGCAACGCGTAATAAGCGAGCAAGTCTGCCTTGTCCACTGCCAGTTGTTGCACAAAATACGGCGGAAAAACACCGAGTAATTGATCACATCGTCCCTTACCAGCTCTTGCATACCAATCAAGACAAAGCCATCTTACTGATCCATGGCTTAACCGACTCCCCTTATATTTTTAGTTCAATCGCACAAGATTTGTATCGACAGGGCTTTAATGTCAGAACCTTACTGTTGCCAGGTCACGGTACTGCTGCCGATGATTTACGCCGTGTTCAATACCAAGATTGGCAACAACACGTTCGCTATGCCATCGAACGTACAAGCAAAGACTTTAACCAGTTTGCGGTCATGGGCTTTTCTACTGGTGCGGCTTTAGCTACGCTGGATATCGCCAAATATACGCCTGAAAACCTCAAAGCACTGGTCTTGATCGCTCCGGCGACCGCGTCCCATAACAAAAACAGTGGACTGGCTCAGTGGGTTGATTGGCTGCCCTTTATGGATTGGCTTGATAAAGATGCAGATCTTGATTTTGCTAAGTATGAATCATTTCCTCTGGCTGCTGCCGCACTTGTTCATGAAGTAATGGTTGATATGATGCAAACACCAGTCCCGACAGATCTACCCATCTTAACCATAATGAGCCAAGTAGATGCGACAATCGACAGTCAAGCAACCATGCGCTTGTTAACTCGCTGGGCAAAACGACATAGTGCACCGATGGCGTTGAGGCTATATGCCGAACAGCCTGTGGCTGTGCCTGATACCATCAAAACAACACAAATCAGCAAATTAGATGGGGTCGTTGATATGTCGCATATCGGTTTGCTTATTCCAAAAGAGCACCCCTACTACGGCTTGCATGGTGCCTACCGCCATTGTGGTAGCTACTTTGAAGACGCACAAGCCTATCGAGCGTGTAAATCGGCTGACATCATCACCTATGGCGAACACCACGAAGCCAATAAAGCAGCCTATCAACCTTTTGCACGTGTTACATTTAACCCTGACTACAAGGGTATGACGGTTCAACTTATCGAGTTCTTAAACACCCATGTCAACTGAACAATTTAGCCATCAATTTATTACTGAGATTAGTGAAGTTGACCAAAACGACTGGCAACGACTCGCGGGTCGTAGCTTGTTTACCAGTTATGCTTGGCTTGGAGCACTAGAAAGCAGCGGCAGTGTCTCCGAGCAGATCGGTTGGCAACCATACCATCTTGTGATCTACCAGCAAGGCAGCTGCCAACCCTTTGCTATTTTGCCCGGCTATATAAAAAGTCACTCCTATGGTGAGTATGTGTTTGATTGGGCGTGGGCCGAAGCTTATGAGCGCCATCAACTTGATTACTACCCCAAATGGCTCTGTGGCGTCCCTTTTACACCGGTCGTGGGTACTAGGTTATTATGTAAAACACCAACTGAGTCTCTGTATCAATATATTCTATCGGCTTTGAATGAAGCGACGGAACAACATGACTGGTCCGGATGGCATGTTAACTTCCCTTCAACAGCGGAAGCTTGGTCTAATACCCGGTTACTTGAACGACACGGGGTGCAATTTCACTGGCACAACCAACAGTATGTCGACTTCGATGCGTTTTTGGCGACCATGAAAGCGCGAAAACGCAAGATGATTAAAAAAGAGCGCGACAAGATAACACAATCTCAACTCACGATTGTCTGGCTAGATAAGTCGAGCATCAACAAAGAGATTATCGACCTGTTTTATCAATGTTACTGCCATACATATCGCAAACGTTCTGGACACAATGGCTATTTAACGCGGGCATTTTTTGATCTCTTATTTACTGCGATACCTGATCAGATAAAACTGTGTTGTGCATATCGCAAGGATACTCAAACAGACATTCAAAGTTTTGTTGCTGCCAGTTTATATTTACAAGATGAAGATACTTTGTATGGCAGATATTGGGGTGCACTTGAGCATAGTGAGCACTTACACTTTGAATTGTGCTACTACCAGGGAATAGACTACGCTATCAGCCAACAACTCGCACGTTTCGACGCTGGCGCTCAGGGTGAACACAAGCTGCTGAGGGGCTTTGAACCTGTGTTAACCCACTCATATCACACTATTTGCCACCCCTTGTTTAATCAAGCAATCGACAACTTTATCAATACAGAGCGCTCGCAAATTGCACACTATGCGCTTCAGTGCAAAGCGTTATTGCCCTATAAAACACAATAAGCGGTTATTGGCTGGCATCGCATGATCAGCGTCTAGTTCCAGCCCAGCAGCCTGTGCTAAATCGATTATCCACTCGATATCCCGGATCCCACTGTTGGGGTCTCGGGATTTTAAAAATGCGTCAAACTCTGCATTGCTCGCAGATGTATACTGCCCTTGATAATTGAATGGACCATAGATAATAACCTTGCCGTGCGGTGCGAGATGACGCCTGACTCCTTCGAAAAAGCGCACCACCAATTGAGGTGAGACAATATGTAAGGTATTCGCAGTATAGATCGCAGGTACTTGCTCAACAGGCCAATGCTGCGTTAAGTCAAGCGTTATAGGTCGCCGCAGATTGTCCAATTGCGCCTCCTCACACCACTGCGTAATACCGGCATGATTACATGCTAAATCAGATGTTTGCCATACAACTTCAGGCAATGCTTGGGCAAAGTGCACCGCGTGTTGGCCTGTGCCAGACCCGACTTCCAATACAGCACTAATATTGCCAATAAATGGGGCCAACAACGCTAGAATTGGATCTTTATTATTTTCACATGCCTGAGAAAAAGGTTTTGTCATATTGCACCTATTTAGATCGGATCTGCGCCGAAATAGCGCATTGTGCTTTGCATTTTGCAACGACTATGTCGTTATGTCTATTTACTTCACTGATTAATATGGATAAAAAAACTCTGGTATATGGTATGCAAAAAACATTGGTATTGACTATAAGTACCTAGTGTACCCGTTCAAATACCCTGTATGGAGATATAAATATGAAATATTCAAAAGTGACGCATATGCCCAATCAGAGCTTAGGTCATATCCCAGAGCCCGATACCACTGAGTCAAAACAAACTTACCAACAAGAAGTCGCAGATTTGCTGAGCAGTAAAGAGCAGGAAAAAGAGCAAACAACTGAACAATTTATCTTGGGATATAACTAACACTCCCACTCGACCTACAATCCGCATAAGGGTTGCTAATCTCCTATTTTAGTGTAATGATAATAATTATCGTTACACTAAAATATAATACGTCATGGTTACACCTCAAGTTCTGTGTCAGTTTCAACCCCGCTTAGATACACAATGTCAACGCCCTTATTTAGATGCCCCTGTGCACGTGGCCAAATTTATCGACGATGGATTTAAGCTGGCTAAGTGGTATGAGAAAAAACCGTGCGTGTTATTACAAGAACTCTATTTACGACGTGTCTTTTTTGAACTGCTAAACCACATTGCTGATCCGTTAGTCCATCAAAGCTATCGCCAGCAGTGTTTCGAGCAGCTTCATAAACCTCTTCTAGCATTAAAGCGTTTCTATAAAACACAACACCGCTCGATGACTTCTTTTTATCGTTTAGAGCGAGAAGCTAGGATCATAAGTCACGAATTTAATCCTTTTAACTAGGAGTCAGCATGACAACTTATCGTACCGCATCTGATAGCATGGGCACTTTAGAAGTACCTGAAACAGCACTGTATCAAGCGCAAACTCAACGCGCAGTCAACAACTTTCCAGTCAGTGACTTAACCATGCCAACCAGCTTTGTTCGCGCACTTGCTTACATTAAACAAGCTGCGGCAGAAGCCAATGCGGAGCTCGGCCACCTTGATCAAAATAAAGCCAAAGCCATCGCTAACGCATGCCAACAAATCATTGATGGTGACCACCTAGATCAGTTTCCAGTCGATGTATTCCAAACGGGCTCTGGCACCAGCTCTAACATGAACGCCAATGAGGTTATCGCAACCTTAGCTAGCCAACAGAGTGGCTTGCAGATCCACCCCAACGATGATGTAAACATGGGCCAAAGCTCAAATGATGTGATCCCAACTGCGATTCATGTGAGCAGTGCAACGTCGGCAGTCTATGAGTTACTGCCAGCACTGAAGCACTTGTCACAGACAATTGAAAGAAAGAGCAAAGAAATTGGTCACCACGTGAAAACGGGCCGCACGCATCTTATGGACGCAATGCCTGTTACATTTGCGCAAACCCTGAGCAGCTGGCAACAGCAAATTGACTCAGCCTACGAAGGCATCTTAACTTCTTTGGAAAAAGTTTATCAGTTAGGTCAAGGTGGCACAGCAGTCGGAACTGGCGTTAACGCAGATAAACAGTTTGCATCGTCATTCAATACCTACCTGAGTAGCAACGTTGGTATTCGCTTCAATCCAAGCCCTAACTTTTTCTACAACATTGGTTCCCAAGACGCCATCGTTGCGTTGTCTGGTCAACTAAAAACCTTGGCTGTCGCCAATATGAAAATCGCTAATGACTTGCGTTGGATGAACTCAGGCCCGTTAGCTGGTTTAGCGGAAATCGAACTACAAGCGCTTCAGCCAGGCTCTTCAATCATGCCAGGTAAAGTCAATCCAGTGATCCCAGAAGCTGCCGCCATGGTGAGTGCGCAAGTGATTGGCAACGATGCGACCATCACCGTTGGCGGACAGTCTGGTAATTTTGAACTCAATGTCATGTTACCTGTGATTGCATACAACATCTTGCAAAGCATTGAGCTACTAGCGAACATTTCTCGCCTTATCGCAGATAAAGCAATCGCTACATTCAAGGTCAATGAAGAAAACATTCAGCGTGCGCTGTCACGCAACCCGATTTTGGTAACGGCTCTTAATCCGGTGATCGGCTATGAAAAAGCGGCCGCAATTGCCAAACTTGCTTATAAAGAAGGTCGCCCAATCATAGAGGTAGCGGCAGAGCACACTGACTTAAGCGAAGCACAGCTTAAAACCTTGCTTGACCCGCAAAAGCTCACTGAGGGTGGCTTATAATTTAAAAGCGCTCTAGTCTTATATAGGGTTAGCAATGTTCACTCGCCTGTCGCTATTCAGCATCTATACAGGCGAGTCATGGCCCACTAAATTGGGTCAGTTTTCACTCAATTTGTTGCTTAACCCTAGCGTGCTTGCTCTTGTATCTCATTACAAAGCACGGCACACTGTTAAAAAAAAACAGGATAGATTATGAACGCATTAAAGCTAACACTTGCTAGCCTAGTAATTATTTCAGGATGTTCCACAACAAAGGCTGGCTCTGAGCCAACGCAATCACAACAACAAGCTCAACCTGAAGTATCTCAACAACAGGAAAAGCCCAGCAAAAAGCCGATGAAGCCAGCTCAGCTGCAAACCAAATCAGCGACTCGCCATGATAAGGGCACCAGTAAGCCTGCACCGGCAAAAATGATCACCACCATGGAGCCAATTGCACACTACGATGAAGACGAAGTGTCAGAAGCAGGGATCAAAAACCAACACGCTTACCTCAATTTTATTACTAAGGACAAAAGCTGTGACAGCAACAGCCAGTGCATAGCCATTCCAGTTGGCAGCAGAGCATGTGGCGGCCCTTCAAGTTACTTATTATTTTCAAGTAAAACGGCCGATCAGAGCAAGGTCTATGAATTGGCGAAAAAACTCACCGACAGTGAAGCACAGTACAATGCCAAACATGGCATGATCAGCATTTGTGAGCACTTACGTCAGCCATCAACCCAATGTGTTGAAAATACTTGTGTTAAACTAGATAGTACGAACAAATCACCAACTAGGGACTATCGATGAAGTGGAACCTCGGCACACTATTTGGTCTGTCACTGATATTTTTAGCCGGCTGTGAAGCCACCTATTCAGAGCCTCAATCTGCTCAAGCGAAGTCAAATGGCTCATTGGAAGAGATCATCGCAGATAAAGGATGTGACGCCAGTTTTCAATGTAAAGTGATTGCGGTAGGTGAACGGCTTACCTGTGGTGGACCAAGCCGGTATTTAGTTTATTCATCACGCAATGTGAATGAAGAAGAGGTAGAGCACGCCGCTAAAATGGTCACTATGGCAGAGCAATTACAAAATAAAGATAAGATTGCCAGCGAAATTTGTGAGCCAGTATTACCTGTTCAAGCGCTATGCATTAGCAGTAACTGCCAATCTATTGTGTTGAAATAATCAAGTAGACAGTGATGTGAACATCACTGTCTACCCCACTAATATGTAATTCAGTATCACCAGTGGTATCACCAATGCGACACATAACCCCGCCCGCCCTAAATAAGACAAAACTAGGCGTTTTTTAATCCAATAGCAGTACATAAAACGCAGTAAATACGTTGATGCAACGCCGAACAGTGCAAACATCAGCAGTAACGAAAGAAGATAAAAAGACACCGACAACTCATACGCTTAGACACATAAATTTATCATAGCGGTACATTGTTAAAACTGCACCTATTTTAGTTGATGCAATGGCGGAGACATTTTTACTTACCAACGATTGCTGACCACCACTTTCCCCATTGCCTGCCCACTGCTTAAGCGCGCGTGTGCATCGCCGATTTCATCGAAACTAAAGTCCGTGTTATCCAATACAGGCTGTAGTTTCCCGCTATCCACGATTTTGGCCATACTTGCCAAAATACGACCATGATCGCTGCGTTGCACGTTATGTAGCATGGGGATCAGCATAAATACGACGTGCAGTGACAAGCCTTTAAAATGGGCGACTGACAAATCAATTTCTGCCAGTGACACAGTAGTTGCTATCTGGCCATTTAGCGCCGCCGCTTCAAAAGAGTTTAATAAATTCGCGCCTCCCACGGAGTCGTAGACAAGATCGAATCCAGCCCCTTGCGTATGCGTCGCTACATAGTCGGTAACCGATTCAGTCTGATAATTAATTGGCGTTGCACCAAGCTGTTCTATCAAACTCAATTGTGCTGGTTTTGAACCTGTTGCATAAACTTCAGCACCAAAATGCGTGGCCAACTGTATCGCAATGTGACCAACCCCTCCTGCCCCACCATGCACCAATACTTGTTGATTTTGACCAACGCCAGCGCGCATCAAACCTTCATACGCGGTGATCCCAACCAATGGCAGTGCAGCAGCCTGCCGCATGCTGAGGGACTTTGGCTTATGTGCGATGAGGTTTGCATCAGCGACCATATACTCGGCTAGTGCGCCGGGTAAATCGGCCAGACCACCAGCACAACCATACACCTCATCGCCCACTTTAAAGCCCTCTACATCCTCGCCAACTTCATCCACGATGCCAGCAAAATCCATCCCCAAAATGGCTGGTAGCGCCGGAGACAGTGGCAATGCTGGACCCATTTCTCGGATCATGGTGTCAACCGTATTAACACTGCTCGCCATCACTTTAATACGCACATGCCCAGCACTGACCTTAGGCCGTGCTGCCTCTGCTTGTGTAAAAACCTCAGTACCACCAAATGCATTAATCACCATCGCTTTCATAACTAAACCCTCGTTCATTGAATGCATCTAGTATATTTTTTAACTATAATTTTGATAATACAACTACTAATACAATCAGTTTTAAGATTTGGTTGATAATGAATATTGCTCACTTAAAGTTGTTCACGCGCATCGCAGCGACACACAATATAAGCCTTGCAGGCAAAGAGTTGGGACTTTCAGCGGCGGTTGCCAGTGCCCATATCAATAAACTTGAAGAAACACTGGGGACACAACTGCTCTACCGTACCACGCGTAAAGTGTCATTAACTGAAGAAGGGTTTGCCTTTTTACCTCATGCAGAGTCAGTACTTGATAGCGTAGAAAGTGCCAGAGCAGCTATTGGTGCAGGCAGCCATACCCCTCAGGGTACACTGCGCGTCACGGCCCCCGCTTCATTTGGCAGAATGCATATCGTACCCGCACTTGTTGAATTCACCCAGCTCTACCCAGAGCTTCATATTGATTTACGCCTTAGCGACAGCATAGTTGATATGGTCGAAGGCGGATTTGATGTGGCAGTTCGCAATGCTGCGTTAAGCGACTCCACCTTGGTCGCGCGTAAATTGGCCAGTGATACACGTATTTTGTGCGCCTCTCCTGATTACATTGAGCAACACGGTATCCCTGCGACAATTGAAGAGTTAAAAGCTCACCCTATCATCAACCTCACCGGGATAGAGCACTGGGTATTTGCCAACAAACAAGGGAATATAAAATTTAAACCTGCGAGCAAACTACAGATTGATAATGGCGAAGCTATTCGAGACGCATGTATGCGTGGCATGGGGATCACTTTGTGTTCAATGTGGTGTGCTTATCAAGCACTACAAGAGGGAAAACTGGTTCAAGTACTCAAAGACCAGCCACTTATCAATGATACCGCACTGTGGGCCGTCTACCCGAGTTCCCGGTTACTGGCCCCCAAAGTACGAGTGTTTATCGACTATCTAAAAGCCTATATCGGCGATGTCCCCTATTGGGATTAGGAACTTTGAAGCTGTGCTTCCAGCTGTATCAAAACCTCCATCAATTGGGCCATCAAACCCGGCGTCGACGCGCTGACATGTGGATCGCGAAACTGGCCAACATCATTGTCAAAGTAGCATCCAGAAGCTTGAGCAAAACGTTCAGATAATGCGGCCTCAAGCAAAATATCAGCACCAAGTTGCACGCTACTACCCTGCATTCCATACGCCTCTTGCACCATTTTACTACCTAGAAATGACTTGGGATTAACTGCGATAACGCTTGGCCCAGGTTCTTTCCACTGAGCGCCAATCTGCATTGACCACATGGTCAATGCCAGTTTGCTTTTCGCATAAACGGCGCCAGCAGTTAAATGACTAGGCGTGAGCAACTCTTGGGCCTCAAATGGCGATTGGGCGGCCGATGACAAGTTAATAACCCGCCCACATGCACCCAGCGTACTACGCAACCCTTGCATTAAGATATAAGGTGCAATGGTGTTGACCATAAATCGCATGTCAAACCCTTCACTCGTCACTGTGTCGTCGACATGAAACACCCCGGCATTATTGATCAATACATCTAGCTGAGGACATTCCTCAGCCACGGCTTGTGCCAGCGCGCTCACCTGAGTCATCACAGATAGGTCGGCACAGTATTGCCCAACTTTATCTTTACCAAAACGCGCAACCAAGCTGCGACATACTTTACTTAGCTTTTGTGCGTTACGCCCGTGTAACAGCACGTGATGCCCTTGCTCCAGTAACGAACAGGCGGTCGCCAACCCAATTCCATCAGTTGAACCAGTGATCAAAATCGTTTTGCTCATATTCTTTCCTATGCACATTGGCTGAGAATGAAGCTGCTACTTTAATACCACAGGTTTATCTTGATAATAGCTATTAATAATAAATTAGTTTCAAAAAATTATTGATAATCATACTTTGCTAAACGCCCACTCACTGTCATACCTAACCAGCAGATGCACTTACCATATCATCTTTATTTTTGTCTATTGCCTTTGCCTGCCTCTTATCCAACCACTCAACTAGTAACAAGTTTATCGTCATTGCGATTAGCCGGTCATAGTCGTGGTAAAATCCAAAAACCCCTTTAAAGGTTTCCTGCCAACTACCCAAGAGCAATTGTAAAATCGCACCGAGAAATAACGGTGTGATAGCTGCTAAACAAATAGCGATAGCACGCATCATCCATTTTTTGTGCGCTATTATTTGCCCTTGTAATACGTACCAAATGGCGATACCAAACGCCCCAACAATTGCCACACTCATGGTAACCAAAGCAATAAATCGCGCGCCCAACTCATCGGGAGTCAATACTAAATGCATCCAAATACCAGAGAGTGCCATAACACATCCCGATACAGCAGCGATGCGCCCAGCGAATTTGTGCCATTTTGGATAGTGCAAACGAATGCGTGGTGAAAACTGCCAAGGCATGGTTAAAAAGAACACTGCTCCGGAAAAACCGTGTGTTAAAATCGCAGCAGGTGTCGAAAAGTATTGAGGGTTAATGATATTTGATATCCCTGCCACAGTTCCCGCTCCCAACAATACAAGGGCCACAATAATGATGGCTGGTATGCCTGGGATAGCAGTGATCAGAAGTAGACCACTGACAACTGGCCAGTTGAATGGTATTTGTCGATTTTTTTGCGTCATTACTTGCTCACTTATTTGATTGGTGATGTGTGAGTTGATTATGTAAGATGACTAAAAAAGTGTCGTCCGCGCTGATTGGCGAGAACTTTTATGGGGTTATTTCAACCTAACAATTAATTTTAATATGTTGTTTTAACTACTAACTTTAATTTTAGAGACCGTTCTAAAAAGAGCTTTGCAACGCATATGATGACCGAGCCACCAAGCCTATTTGCACTCCAAATTGCAACCCTTAGCGTGATCATAATCAGCGCTCACCAGCTTTTATTGCGTGCTCGGAACTGGCAAGTTTACAGGCCTTTAGCTGGGTGTTTACTTGCTATCGGCTTCATTAGCGCATTGCCCATTAGCAAAACATTATTGCCTGTTAGCTTTCAAGTATTGCACTTAATCTTCTGTCTACCCGCGTTACTACTTGTTGCCCCCTGTTTATGGCTATACAGCAAAGGGCTAACCTGCCAAACACCTTGGTCATTTCAAAAAAGCGATATAAAGCATTTTGCGCCAAGCGGATTTGGCTGTCTGGTAGCACTGGTAGCGCTGATATTACCAGAGCAATATCGCTACGCCATTTTAGTAAATGATGATCTGACGCTCGTAGAGCAAGCCCCAACATTGCTTCGCAACGTTATTTACGGTTTATTAATTGTGACTTTTGTCTGTGTATTGGGCTGGATAGTGCAATCTGCCTGGTACTTTTACAAACTCATCAACAGGCTGCATCACTATCACAATCAACTGAAAGATGTTTTTGCGTCGACAGAACAAAAAGAGCTACGTTGGTTAGTCTGGCTTTTACTCTCGGTTGGTGGGGTATGGTTATTTATTGCTCTGGATTTGTTTTTAGACAACCTTTTTAGCCCAATTCAATTTGATCAACACCTTTATGAAATGATGCTCCTGCTCCTTGTATACAGTCTCGCTTTGTGGGGCTTAAGACAAAAACCAGGGTTCACTGAATGTTATGAAATAGCAGATAGCCATGAATTACTGCCAGATCCAATTTCCGCAGAACAAGTGAAGTACCAACGCAGCGCACTGGACCATCAGCGCGCTTCTCAAATAGCCATCAAATTGGAACACGCCATGGTGACGGATAAGCACTACCTAGACGCAAGTTTATCCTTACCTAAACTTGCCAAGCACATTCATACACCCAGTCACTACATTTCGCAAACACTCAATGAGACACTCGGAATGCGTTTCTTCGACTTCGTCAATCAACATCGTGTCGACGCTGCGAAACAGCTTTTGGCTCAGGAGCAAGACTCTATCCTCACGATTGCCATGCAAGTTGGTTTTAATTCCAAGTCGGCATTCTATACCGCCTTTAAAAAACACACTTCGCTGACCCCTAGCGCTTATCGGAAACAGCATCAACTAAATGGCAATCAATAGTGGTTTAAGATTATTGCCATCCTATTTTCCACATTTTAGGATCTTTTAACTCGCGCCAGTTGATGGCAACTTCACGCCGGGTCATCAGCGCTTCAATGAGACATTCAATCACACATCCCTGCTCGTCAAATTCGACCGACGTGACAATAAAATGCTTCTCTTTGTGAGTAGGACTGACCGATGTCCACTTGCTATTTAGTAGCTTTCTAGGGTTAAGTGCATGCTGCATAAGTGTTCATATTCGCTGTTTTACAGCATGATACGACCGCACAATCGTCTGGGATCAATTAGATATGCAACCGGCGGGTATAACCACTTCGATATACCCACCGACTTCATTATCGTACTGATTGGCTTACCGTATATTCAGCGATCAGCTTATCCATCACTTTAGCAGCCTCAGCAATATCAATAGCAGCAACATTGATTTGCTCTGCGCCGCTGACATTTTCCGTTGCTTTTTGGAAAATACCATTGATGTTTTTACTCACTTCATCAATCGCATTACTTTGCTGCTGCGTATTACTCGACACCGACTCGGTCACCAGCTCAACCTGCTGCGCTTGCTCTACAATTTGCTCGAGTGCGCGTTTGATTTCTTCTGCCCGCTCTGCCGCTTCTAAGGCATTTTCTTTGCCTTTCGTGATCACATTAGAGGCCTCTGAAGAGCTGGATTGCAACTCAGTCACCAAGGCTGATATCTCTTCTGTTGATTTTTGCGTACGGCTCGCCAAGCTGCGGACTTCATCGGCGACCACAGCAAACCCACGACCTTGCTCCCCGGCTCGGGCGGCCTCAATTGCAGCATTTAGCGCCAGCAAGTTAGTTTGCTCAGCAATGCTTTTTATCATTTCGACCATAGATGAGATACTACCAACACGCTCATTCAGTGCATCAACCGTTTTGGCAGACCGTGCCATATCGTCGGATGCCTGCTGTATCACCTGCACCGCATCCGCCACAACTTGCTGTCCTTGGAGAGATTCTTGCGTCACCGTTTTAGCCGCTACAGCGTTTTCATTCATGGAGTTTGCAATGACTTGAATATTGGCGCTCATTTGCTCTGAGGCAGAGGCAATGGTTTGGATACCCGACTGCTGACTAATTAAATTCTCTTGGCTTTGCTGGATCGCCGCCGCCGTTTCTTGCGAGGCATTAGCGATGTTAGAAGACACTTTAGCAAACTCGACTAAATCGTCTTCAAATTGTCGCGTGAGTTTATTGATGTTGTTTGCCGATTTACCTAGGTCATCTTTTGAAATTACACCAATTTCATGACCTAAGTTTTTATGTAACATTGCAATATCGATACCCTCAGCGATTTTTGCTGACTGTCGGCGACGCAAACGAATGGCAAAGAACAGTGACGCGGTGATCACCAATCCAACCACTAAAATAATCAACTCAATCACCAACACCAAAACAGCGTGTTGTTGGATCTTTATCGCGGTCTTGTCAACCAATGTAAGCGCCTCTTCTTCGGACTCTTTTAACACATTGATCCGCTCAGTCGCGGCTTTAAACCACGCCTCTGCATCTAAGCCAAAATTGGCATTTTTGTTTTCAACCGCACTGCGATAGCGTGCAACTGCTTGAAAGGCATTGTCACTCAGTGCTTGCTGAAAAATTCTTTTCATGATTGGAGGCGACGCTTCAAGCGCTTCTTCTAAATACACATCTTGCTTGGTCATCAAGGCCACATGTTTGGTTTTTAACGCTGGTGTAAAGCTATCGCGACTCAGCACATTTGACAGCACCGCGCGTTCAATACCAGCCGATTCTTTGGCACTTGAGAAATTATAAATCGCAATCAGCTCGGTGGCGATGGTGTGGTCATTGCTCAATCGCGAGGCTGTGATCACCATATGCAGCGCTTTGAGGTTGATATCCGTGTAATATTTCAGCGCTTCTGAAAGCGGGATGGATAAGGTGTCTACACGACTACGGATCTGAGATAACTGGCGGAACTTACTTTCAAATTCAGCCAACTCTTTAGCCATTTCAGGCATCAATTGCCAGTGTTGTTTTTCTTCCGCTAACTTGGCAATCTGTTTGTCTGTTTGACTGCGTTGCTGACGTAACTTGTCCTTAAACTTTGTGCCTTTGGAACCAATAAACCCTGCAGAGGCCCCTCGTTCTTTTTGTGTTTCATGGATCACACTCAACACCATATGACTCAAAAACGCATTGTACTCTGCATCATACGCGTCGTTCATCCGTTTCGCTGACATTGATACATCATAAAAAATCACTGCGCCTAAGAGTAAACATGGAAGTAATACAACTGTTGTCATATGGCTAGATACAAATCGAGCAATTGCTTGTAACATCACTTCACCACTATTTTTTCTTAAACATTTTTTTTACGAAGTAAACTATAGTACAGCTCACTTTGTTGCAAATTATTTATTCAAAAACCCCATCTTTTTGAAAATATTAAAATTAACCATGCATACCTAAATTCCCCCAGTAAAGGTAAAAAGCCAAATAAGTCAGTACTATGAATAAACTAGCGACATTTAAACCGCTCTGTGATTATTCCAAAAAATTAAATAAAAAAGAGAGCTATTACTCTCTTTTTTACTGTTTGATTAGCAACGCGCTGACAACTAACGTCCCTCTTGTATTTTCGCCTTTATCCAAGCACCCGCTTCTTTCAATTGAGCGTCTGAAAAGTCTTGCGCCGCACAGCTGCCCACTTGCCAAGCAGCCCCACTCAGCGGATCGTCTGAATAATTCCAGTTGGTCCAACTGATTTTTTTTCGTGCCATCAGGTCTATGTATTTTTGCGAGCTGATGAAGTCATTTGCACCGCCACCTGTGTAGTGCTGAGTGCCAAACTCGCTGACAAACACAGGAAAAATATCTGAGGCTCTATCCAGCATATTGCGATGATATTCGGTGTGTGCAGCAGCATAAAAATGGAAGGTGTACATAATATTGTCGAATGGCACTGGGTCGTTGATCACATCTTGTAAATCGCCATCCGCCATTGATGCACCAAACGTAGACCACCCGTGAGTTCCGACCATAATAAGAGCATTAGGTTGAATCGCACGGATCACAGGAATAACCTGCTCAGCATAGTGGCGTACCGCTGACCAAGGAACGCCATTTGGTTCGTTGGCAATATCATAGATCAGGTTATTGCGGTGTTTATGCTTGGTCACAATATCAGTGAAAAACTTTTTAGCCCCTTCAACATTGTAGTTTGGGTCGCCCGGATCAAGCTGGTGCCAGTCAACCAACACATATAGCCCACGCTGGCTCGCCATTTCAATGAGTTGGTGCATTTGGTTAGTAAAGCCAACCGGATCTGTTTCATATCCGCCTTCTTGTACATACAAGCTCAAACGCAAAATATCAGCTTGCCAGTCAAACGCTAATACATCCAAACTTTTTTCAGTTAAACATTTACCTAACCCATGCCACTGCAGACCGTGACTGCTCATGCCACGAAGCTGCACACGCTGGTTTGATTCGCTGCACAGTCCCGTACCACACACCTTTAAACGACCGTATTTTTCAACCGGCGTGATCTGTGTTGCATCATCACAACGGCCTAAATACCGCCATGCCGAACTGGTTCCAGGCTCCGCACTGGTCCACCATTTGGCTTGATACAATATATTGTTATGGACAAGTTTGTCGCCAGTATTTGCATGGCTCGGCTGACCCTGCCAATCAGACTGTGGCCAATTCGGATAGACATTGGTATCTGCACAACTTGCCGCATCAGCATGACTGGCAGCTAGTCCCAAACACACTGTGAGGGCACTTAAATATCGCTTTTTCATCGCGCTTTCCTTTACATGTTATTTACAATAATGTTCCCAATTGAGATATAGAGACTTTCATTTGAAATGGCTAGGTTTTGGCGGATGATTGATCGTAAAGTATTGCTATTGGTTTGATATGTGTTTAAAAAGCGAGCACACCCATTGGTTAATAGTGAGCTAATAATCGCGTGTAGCACCCCAGGGTTACCTTGGCCAGAGCAATTCACTGAACCAACTTATGCAGTTCACAAGCCAACAAAATTATTTAAATAACAAAAAGTTAAAAATAAACACAAAGTATATGGTAAGGGTTTTTATCGCTCATACGTTCTTATTTATATGACCAATTAAATTAGAAAAATATGAGCAGCTTAAAATCATCTAACTACCCTAGAATGAGTAAACTTAGAACATCAACATCCAGTGTTCATGACCAACTCGACAAAAAGATCATGGCGCAGTCACCGTTTGAAAACAAAGCCAATTATGGTCATTTTTTGCGCTACCAATACTATTTAATGAAGCACGTTGCAGCACTGTATCAAGATGCTCAATTAGCAACCATTATCCCAGATCTGCAAGCTAGAGATCGCAGTGCTCAACTGCTTGCAGATTTTCAAGATTTAAACATGCCACAGCCAGCTACTATGCCTACACTGAGCGAGCTTAACACCTCTCATTTTGAAAGTTTAGGCTGGTTATATGTCATTGAAGGCTCAAAGCTTGGCGCGGCCATTTTGGCCAAAGAGGCTGAAAAGCTAGGGCTAAGTGAGAAATATGGTGCACGCTTTCTAGCGGGTTCAGAGGTCGGCAGGGGCGCTCATTGGAGAGAGTTCATGCAAAGCATTGAAAAGGTAGAGCTCAGTGAGGACCAAGAACAGGCCATGTTAACTGGTGCACAAGCTGCATTTAAATTTGCTAATGAGCTGGTAGAGCTCAGCTATACTCATTCACCAAGTACCCATGTCGCTTAACGTACAACGTAATATGTTGAAGTATGGCTATTTTGCCGGTGGTATTGTATCGCTTGGATTGGCTGTGATTGGCGCTTTATTGCCAATCATGCCAACTACGGTATTTTTAATTATGGCACTGTGGTGCTTCTCCAAGTCGTCTAAACGCCTCGAACATTGGTTGCTCACACATCCCCAATTTGGTGTGACACTAAGCAATTGGCAAAGGCACAAAGTAGTGCCTAAGAAAGCAAAATACTTTGCGGCAATAGGTATGCTGGCAAGCGTGCTGATATCTGGTTATGCGCTGTCTTTTGGCTGGTTGCAAATTGCACTTGCAGTTCTTTTCGCATTTATCTGTAATTATTTGTTTGCTAAGCCGAATAGCACAGCCGACCAACCCAATTTAATACGCCAAAAACACGGAAATGTGTTACTGAGTATGGTTGCGATAATCCTGTTTAGCTGCTGGTCTATCACTCTTTAGTACAGCAATATCGGATGCACCGTGTAAGGCGCACAATTAAATTGGCGCCACGTCTTGGGGTATCAACAAGCTTATTTATACCAGTGTATTTCTTCACCGTAACTGCTCAAACGAACAAGCTACTTCACCCAAGAATCACATATTAAACCAAAGAACAGATAGCCTTCCCTCATACGCCCACCATGAAGCAACCTAAATTAGGGACAATTGCCAAATCACTGTTATCATGATAAAAAAAGAGCGTTTTAAAATATTAAAGGCACTTAAACCCGCGCTATTGCGCACACATCTCTAACAGGGCCCACTGAATGAAAAGATACCTGATGCTATTATTTGTACTGTGTTTTACTGCCTCGGTAAACGCGAACATCACACATTTTGGTGCCGATCAGGTGATCGGTCAAAATAAGCTAGGTGAGCCGGTATTTCGCAGTACCACCACACCCACAATTGTGACGTTCTGGGCCTCATGGTGTGTATACTGTAAGCAGCTACTTCCGCTTCTTGAGGGGCTTCAACGTAAGCTCACAAACAATCGTATTCGAGTCATTGTTGTCAATACAAAAGAAGAGGGCAAGCTAGGACAAACTCGGCGCACATATAAAAAATTGCTTCGACAATTTGAACAGCGAGGAATGCAAGTTGAGTTTGTTTTTGATAAAAAAGGTGTCCTGTACAAAAAATTTAAGAAACCTGGCCTGCCCTTTACCATGGTCATAGAAAAAAATGGCCAGATCAGCTATACACAAGCAGGTTTCAGTGAACGACTGGCACAGCCTATGTTGGACGCAATACAGCGAGCATTAGATAAAAATACGCCTGATAAAATCTAATTCGCGCCCTTACTATCTTACAATGGGCAGGCTCTCTTTTAGTTTGCTTTTACGACCACACGGGACGCTTGCTCACATAGTTAAATAATTGCTCGCGAGTTCATTACAGGGGCCTATTCTTTTCGCTTTTTTATAACCATAAGAATCAACAATATGAAAGTTTGACTAAGTTTATGCACGACGACCTTACACCATTTATTACACAATTAACTTTGAGCATCGCAGAGGAAAAAAGTAGGCAAAGCACCATGAAAGTATCCGCCTTGGGTAAATTTATTACCATAACTATTGATATAAAGATGATTCCAAGCACTCATTTTCACAATGCATGCTAAAGATTTAAGCCCACATAAACTCTATCAAAGTAATACCTTCAAATTTTGGAAAGGAATAATGATGTGATAAGTGGTAATGACCTTAAAGCGATGAGAAAAAAAGCAGGACTTACGCAAAAGCAGATGGCCGATAAACTCAATATAACTAGAGAAACGGTCAGTAACTACGAATTGGGTGTAGGTGAGCCTAGAACAGGGCATTTTTTCAAATGGCTGTTTTATTGTAAAGTTGATGCAAAAGCACTCTTAAATCAGATCAAAAGTATCAGTGACGAAATAAATGATAGCGGTGGCTCTCATCGGTTCAAAGATGACGAATAACGTCCCTATTGCCCAAGCACTTTGAAATCTCTCTTCAACGATAACCTTTAAAACCGCCTCTCATTATTGTTCTATCTTAAGAGGTCGATCGCCGCATTCGATTTCAAAAATTAATAGCTCATACACTGCACTGTTTTGATTCATGGCTCTGCTGTTGTGCTGTCTGTCATGCTAACTAGCTGATCATTTAAACTATCAACAATAGAGTGTTTGCAACACCACAGCTCAATACACATTGGCAGATGAAAAGGTGCCGTAATTTATATTGACCTCAAGTAGATGAGCATACTCTCAATCCGTAAACAATGATCGTATATGGACAGTGTTTTTGACATAACAGACACTATTTTAAAGCACCTAACACATCACAGGCTCACAAAAACGACTGATACCTGTTCAAAAAAGCAAAATTAACGGTTTGACGTAAGCGCCTCTCAGCTGCAGCGCATCAACGTATTGCTAGCCAGCATTTTGGCTACTGCCATTGCCAGTATAGCTAATATAAGGACAGGCAAAATCATCACCAAATATTAGATACATTTCGTAAAGCTGCGCCATTGTCATAATTGTTCTGCCGGTCTCAAAATTACTAATAGTCGCTTGGTCTACATCAAGTTTTGCACCAAGTTGACTTTGCGTCAGCTTGTTCTTTTTGCGAACTCGACGTAAGTTATGCTGTACCTCTTCCATTAGGTTATTCACCTTTATTTTTCTTCTTACTGCATTGTTTTTCATCTCTTCCCTCGCCAATCAGTATTGATGGTAAATATTTATTTTATTTTTGATAGTGACTTACAAACTTCATTGTCATCAATATAATTTGCTTCATGCGGAAAAATCTTCGAATTTTATTAAAAGGCATCCACTCACTTATAGCCCACATATACAAAAGCTAAGAAAAACAGCCAGTAGTAAAGGTATTGAACAATAATTGATGTAGAAAAACAGAGTGCAGCAGCCAGAAGCGAGGTTAGAACAAACCAATGTGTCCGCTGGGAAATATAAATAGGGGTCATTGCATCACGCTTTCCTACCAGCGCTTTATTGACATTGCCTATAAATTCAACTTTTTCAATGTGACTGATTGCGGTTCTTCGAAACAAGTCCACTAGAAGCACTTGCCCTTGCCATACCAAAACACTAGGCTAGGCAACGCCTACTGCGCGGGCGAGTACCCAACCAACCTAATATAATTTCGTCTAAAAGCCATAAGCGTTACGGGGGTTAGTCTCCTTTTGGTAAAATCGCAATCTGAAACCAATAGTCTTTAAGCTTTTGTACAGCATCAAATAATGACTCTAGTTTAACGGGCTTTTGAATATATGTATTGGCCCCAAGGTCATAGCACTCCTCAATGTCCTTTTCATCATCTGAGGTTGTCAAAACCACAATGGGGATGTTTGCAAGACGCCGAGTGCTTTTTATTTCTTTTAACACGAGACGACCATCCAATCCCGGTAGGTTAAGATCCAACAGTATCATAGCCGGCTTTGGATGTGACGGTGTCCACTCTTGACTGAGGTAATTCAGCGCTTCTTGGCCGTCTTCACATCGTACAATTGGATTTGATAGGTTACCGTCTTTTTTAAATGCCCGATTAGTCGCGTAATAATCGTCATCGCTGTCTTCTACAATCAAAATCAATTTATTGTCATTCATTTTCGACTTCACTTTCCTTCAATGTAAAATAGAAACTTGTTCCTTTTCCAAGCTCCGACTCAAACCAAATTTTACCCTTGTGTTGTTCAACTATTTTTTTCGCAAAGGTCAAACCAGCTCCCGTACCCTCGCCAAACTTTTTATTACTATTTAGGCGCTTAAATATTCTGAAAACTTCGGTTTTAAAATGCGCATCAATGCCAATGCCATTATCTTTGACACAAAATGCATGCCGTTCTAAATCATAATTTACATAAATAGATTTACGTTCCGATAAGTTGTATTTGTACCCGTTCGTTATTAAGTTGTATAACAGCTCTTCTAATCGCGTTTGGTTACCAACCACATTGGGTAAGGCTTCTGCGAATACTTCGACGTTATGTTCTTGCAGCGACTCTGTTAGGCGTTCAAGCACATGACTGAGCGCTTCATCCATATTGACCTGCTTGCTGCTTTGCTCCTCACGACCCAATCTTGAGAAATACATCAGATTAGAAATGAGCTGCTCCATTTTGGAGCCTAGATATACCAAACGGTCCAATTTATAGACACCATCTTCGCCCAGTTCAGTCTCATAGTCCTCTTTTAAAAATCCAGCGTGATTTTGTATTGCTCGTAACGGCTCTTTTAAATCATGAGAGGCAATATAGGCAAAGTTGTCTAACTCTTCATTGGACTTGGTCAAGCGCTCGATCAATTGCTCACGCTCTCGCTCCATCGCTACTTGCTTTGAAATATCTCTCACTACCCCACAATAAAACTGCTCTCCCGCAACCCGAAACCCCGTAACCCCTAAATCCAAAGGGAATATTTGGCCATTTTTGCGCTGACCCTTTACTCGTTGACCGGTGCCGATGATCTTCTTGTTTCCTGACGTTAAATCATCTATCAGGTTTTGATCACATTCACCTCTATGTGCTTTTGGCATAAATACACTGAAATTTTTGCCAATGCTTTCCTCTTTAGCGTAACCAAATATATTCACTGCCGAGTTGTTGATGCTCGTTATCACACCATGTGCATCGATAGTGATGATGCCATCAATGGCATTGTCGAGTGTTGCTTTATGTTCCACATCTTGTGCACTAATGATCCGCTCAGACATACGAGATTTAATTAAATAAAAAGAAGCAATACCTGCAAGGAAAGAGACAAACAGTCCATTAAGTAGAGCAATATAGTGAATGTCAGAGTCATCAACGGAAATACGACTTTGCTTGGGCCACAGCAATAACTCCCAGTCTACGCCATGCAGTGCAAATGAATGACTAAAACCAGTCGACTCGTCATACTGCATACCCACCTCTACTTTACTAAACATCACGCTGCCCTCTGACAACACTTCTATGTTGTAGTCATTGATAAATTCATGCGGAAGCAAGCTATCTACCAATTGGGATATGTCAAACACGCCCAAAATAAACCCGTCAAATCTACCGTGAATATAAATCGGAAAATACGCTAAAAAGCCTTTACCGCCTTGAACAAGTTGAACCGGCTTAGACAGTGAAAAGTTTTTCGAGACTTTTGCTCGCTCTAGGGCTTTTAATCTGTTTTTCTCAAATGACAAGTCGAGATCCACTGCCGACTCGTTGCCTTGCAGTGGCACAACCCATTTAACAACATACTCGCTGTTTACCCACTCGACAGCACGCAGCCCAGCATGGTCATTGACATAATCCTGAGCATCCAATCGCCACTCTTCAAAAGGCGGTCCTTCTCGCGCCACCCAGCGATTGCGCATGCGCTCCAGCGCACTGATGATGGCAGGCATTGAATTGATAAATTGATGCTCAATTAATTCGCTCTTGGCAATCGCGGTTAATTTAATGAGGTGCTTTTCTTGATTATCAGCAAGTTGCCAGACCCAAAGAGATGCCAACATACTCAGTAGGACACAGATAAAAACCACGATAAAAGATAATTTAAATCGCTTCCCTGTACTTTCTACATCTATATGCAAAGCAATTTCCTTTTTATTCTCGCGCAATGAGTGGTAAATGACTTTAAGTCAAAAAGTCGGTACGCGTTTACCTGCCAAGAAAACAAACACGCTTCATTTAGTGTAATTGAATCTGTGTATTTTGCGCCATTAACGCACAACATTTTTATAACATGCTGAAAATTAAAGTTTCGCGAGAAATAATGGGCGTTTATTACCACAAAAAAACCATCACACAGCTAGCTCTTAAAATAAAAAACACAGAAAATACAAAAGGTAACAACGGTTCATTAGCGCAGATAGTGATAACCTCGTCGGGCTACAAAGTACCAGCCCCTCGCACTCAGTTCGATATTTTTCAGCTAAATCATCACCCTGAGTCGGGCTAATTTACATATTATTTAACACTGTGTGGAAAACTTATAGCAAACAGACTTGCGTATATCGTATTTAATATCGCTGATCGTTATCGCATTTCCATTTTGTGGATCACCTAGCCAACTGTCTATTTGACTAAAATTTAAGCATTAAAATACAAATGGATAGATGCAAATCACGCAACACCGCTCGACATTTTGCTCGGTCGTTAGACCCTTTCAAAACAATATTTTTCATCAGTTTCAAAGCGACCAAGCTTTTACTCATACTCCTTGCCCATACCCCACTCTGCTGCGAGAAATTACGCGGTTTTAGTGATATTCAATAACAACTAAAAAACTGCTGGAGCCAAAGAATATAAGGCTTTTAATGCGGAACACCTACCCCGTACCAAAGCCAAAAAAGCTAGTCCCATATTGTCGGCTCGCACTGACAATTCTGATAATTATGAACTAGAAAAAACCCTAAATTCAGCATCGAGCAATGTTTTATTCGTAGAATAATAGACTTGCGACACCATCTTATTAATGATACCGTTAATGATAATTATTCCTATTTATGCACTATGGTAAGGAACAAAGGTGTCGAATTCCGCTGGCATGGACCTTTTTATTCGTGATAACCAATTTTGGTTAGTTAGATTTTTACAAAACAAACTAAAACTACATTGCCATCACGATGCACAGGATTTATCTCAGGACACCTTTATTAGGGCCCTGACTTCATCCACAGATCTGCTCGAAGTCAAAGAGCCAAGAGCATACTTAGCAACCATCGCCAATCGCTTGATCATAGATAAGGCGAGACGCAAGCGCATCGAGCAAGCCTATATTGAAGCGCAAACCGAAATGCAGCAAGAGCAAGTGCCTTCATGTGAAACGGTATTAGAAACCATGCAAAGATTAGAAGCGCTATCGCGATTATTAGAAGGTCTGGCAGACAAACCTCGACGCGCCTTTTTGATGGCACGTTTAGACGGCATGAAATACAAAGAGATTGCTGCGCAACTCAATGTTTCTGAAAGTATGGTGCAAAAATACATCGCACAAACATTGCTACATTGCCACAGTCAACTGATGGATTAATCAATACCTAGAGAAACTCATGTCGGCGAATCAAACCAGCTATCAACATAAACTCAAGCAGGCAGCAGACTGGTGTGCTTTACTCCATTCAGATTCGCCCGCCGACGAAGATATTCAAGCCCATCATCAGTGGCTTAACTTACATCCTGACAATCAAAAAGCCTACGCGGAATTACAAGCACTATGGGGCGAATTTGATACCCCGGAAGATACTGGCCTGAACGTTCGGGTGCTCAACAATGTACTCGACAAAGATAAACCCAGATCAGTCAGTCTTGGCAAAACCTTCCTAAGTGTGACTTTGTTCGCAGGGTTTGGATTTTTGCTAAATCATTTGGGACTAAGTGGCGTCACAGCAGATCACTATACCCTAAAAGGCCAAACGCAAACCATACAGCTGCAAGATGGCAGCGTATTAACATTGAATGCCGAAACGCAAATCGATATTGAATACAATACTGACACCAGATTGATTCGATTATACAAAGGCGAAGTACATGTTGAGGCAAAAACAAATCCTTCATGGCCCTTGGTCGTCGAAACCCAAGATACCAGCGCAACAGCGTTAGGGACCAGCTTCTCAGTGAAAACCAAAGGGCAAGATACCTATGTCGTGGTGAGCGAGTCCAAAGTAGAACTTTGTTATTTACCACAACATAGATGTGTAATTGGCCAACAAGGCCAAGCTATGGAAGTTGCAGATAAATACCTAACAGGGCCCTATCAAACAAACCCTGACATCAGGTTGGCATGGTTAAACAATAGATTAGTTGCAAATGATATCAGTCTGACTGAGCTACTGGAGTCATTAGAGTCCTACTATCCAGGAGTGTTTGTATATCAGCATGAAAAGCTAAGTCAGATCCGTGTTTCGGGTGTCTACCCTACCGATGATGTCGACTTAGCACTGAAAATGCTGGCGTCAGATCCAGCCATCAAGCACAGTTCTATAGCAAATTATCTACAGATTATCTCTTTGAAATAAAATGACTTTTTAAAAAAGGATAAAAGTTTTTTAGTTTTTTTGAGTTTTTGGGTACTGTTTTTTTTTACTGCCCCGTCCTATAAGTAGCTCTAAATAATAATGAGAACCATTTATGATAGGCGACAGTGCTACTCGCTCAATTTTTACTGCTGTGTTGTGTACAGGGCTTGCTCTACCAAGCGCCGTTTTGGCACAACAGGCACACCAACTTGATATTCCCAAAGGCAGCTTAGCTGAGGCACTCAATACCTTGGCACTGCAAACAGGCGTACTGTTGCAATTTGATCCCAACCAGATAGGCAGTGCCCAAACAACTGGGTTAAAAGGCGCGTTTGTACTGAGTGATGGCTTTGAACAGTTGCTCGCAGGCACAGGTTTATACGCTGAGAAAACCAGCAATGGTAGCTATGTCATTCGAGCGCTATCAGGCAACCTTGAACACGCGGTCATGCTCGATACGCTAGAGGTATATGCCAGTAATAATACCCATAAAGAGATCTATCAATCCGCTTCTTCAGACACTAAATTAAGCCAAGATCAGCTTGCCCGTGTAGCACCGCGTGATACCTCTGACATTTTCTACAATGTGCCCGGCGTGACCACATCGCAAACACGTCAAGAACCCGGAGTCGCGGTCAATGTACGTGGTATTCAAGACTTTGGTCGAGTCAATGTGATGATCGATGGTGCAAGACAAAATTTTCAGCGCAGCGGACACGGCGCCAATGGTACTGTCTATCTAGATCCCCAACTGCTTTCCAGTGTTGACATTGCAAAAGGTCCCGTCGGCCACGCTGGCGGCGCAGGTGCCATTGGCGGTGTCGTAAATTTCAACACACTGGAATTTGCTGATCTCGCACTTGAAGGGCAAGACCACGGCAGCAAAGTGGCGCTCGCAACAGGCAGCAACGCATACCATATGCAAGGCTTACTCGCCTCTGGTGTACGCTTGGGAAAGGATCTTGAGCTGGTCGCAGCGGTTGGGCGCAAACACGTCGGAAGGTTTGAGCCTGGTCAGCACGGTGGTAATGCCGGCAATGACAACTACTTTAATGCGCTCAGCTCGTTTACCGAGCAAGATCAATGGTCCTCTTTGCTCAAGGCCAGCTATAAAATCAACGAACAACACGCCATAAAGCTGAGTTATGTGGGCTTCTCTGCCAACTTCGACGAGGGCTCGACCACAGGGGAAACCGAACAACCCAGTGCCACCAGCAAACTCAGTAATGACACCATTAAAGTAGATTACTTCTGGAACCCTAACTCAGATTATTTTGATTTAAGTTCAAGTGTTTACTACAACCGAACTCAAATGCGCCAGCATCAGTTTGAGCTGGGAGACTCAATAAACCCCTACGGGGAGTTTGAGTTGCAATACGAAACCAATACCTTTGGTCTGGTGCTCGAAAATATTTCATTCTTTAGCTTAGAACATGCTTGGCTGAGTGAAGCTGATTCACTGCTCATGCTCAATACAGGCGTGGAATACTTTAGAGACTGGACCCAGCCTCAAGCAATCCAACAAACGCCTGGAACGGGTGACCCAACTTGGTTCACAGGGGCAACTCCTGGGGGAAACCGTGCAGTGAGCAGTGCGTTTTTCCAGACCGAGTGGCAATATGGGGAATACCTGTCCATTGAAGCGGGCGTCAGATATGAGCACTTTTCACTCGAGGGAGAGGGTGAGATCAACTCTGGTTCGATTCTCAATCCACCCGGTGTCACCCCGAGCAAGACGCTGATCTACACTAATTTTTCCGTGGCACGCCACGACGAGTTTGTCTCACCTAACTTACGATTTGCATACCGCTTTAATGATGAAATTCAAGCTTATGTCAGTTCTGCCAAAGGTGTGCGCCCTCCCTCGATCACTGAAACTTTGTTATTCGGGATGCATGTGGGCAACCAATTTCCTTTCTACCCAAACCCCGGCTTACAAGCCGAAGAATCTCGTAACAACGAAGTGGGGATGAATTTTGAGTTTAGTCAGTTGGCCAAAGAGCATGATCTGTTTATTAAAACAGGCTGGTTCGAAAACACCGTAGACAACTTCATCATTCAGGGGATGGTGATGAGTCCAACCTCAGTGAGCGACAAAAGTGGCATTCGCAGCTATGTCAATTTGCAAGATGAGATCCGCTTTGAAGGCATAGAGCTACAAGCTGATTATCAATCTAAAATGATGTTTGCTGAGCTCAATTATACCAAGATGAATTTCGATCCTGGCCTGGGTGACTACAACCCGTTCCCACTAGGTAGTCAGGTCGGTTTCCCCGCTACAAACTTAGGTAAAACTGAGTCTGGCGGACTGCTTTACATTCCACCTCCGAAAAACAATGGCGCCATCACACTTGGATTAAAGTTGTTTGATGACAGCCTAAAAGTTGGCGCAAGAATGCGCTTTGAAGACAACGATGGTCGCGGTGGGAAAGCCTATGAGAAGGTCGTGGACTGGGAAGTTTACGACGTGTGGCTGGACTACCAATACTCACCAAATATTCAGTTGCGCATGTCGATTGACAACCTCAAGGACCTCAATTATGCCGAGGCAAATGGCACCTCTTACTGGATTGCGCCGGGACGCAGCGTCATCGCAAGAATAACAGCAAAATTTTAATTAAAGACAAGGGTATAAACATGCGAAAAGCTTTTAAGTTGGCACTTATCAGTAGCGCGTTAGTTAGCGCAAACTTGGCAAGCGCCGCTGAGATCAACCTGCAGCAATTACATGTGTTTGGCACACCACAAACCATCATGTTTGGTGGTGATAAGGGCATGTTGCCTGCAAAGCCGCCCGTACTACATCCGGTCAGCGGCAAGCTTGTCGGCACTTTTCTCTCTGGTGGCGGTAGCGATTTTGCCTCAATCAGACAGTCCGGTATTTATTATTTTACACCTCAGCTAACTGAAGGTGCGCTAACTGACTACAACACGCAAGCCAACTCTCTAAATACCGAGATCACAGCGTTTGGTACAAATGTTGTTATCGACGGTAAAGGCATGGCTTACGGTGGCGCTAAAACCAGCTTATTTAAGTGGAGCGAAGGCGAAGAAATGCAAGATGCACTGGCAGACCTTGATCTGTCAGGTATTAATGGCGGTAAATTTGAAATACATGGCTTACTCACGGTTGATTCACAAGACAACGTGTACTTCGCAGCCTCAGATCGCAGCGATGACTTTTATGCACTGCTAAGACTCAGCAGCACAGGTGAACTTGCTATGCTGGTCGATTTCAGCCGCGAAGAATATAAGCAAGCAGCTGGCGATCTATACGTTTTCACTAAAGGACAATCACCTGCTGCATTGGTTTTTAGTGCAGCTGACAATGCTATTTACGGCCTTGCGCATAAATCAGCAGATTCCGCAGGTGCCGGCAGTAATGACGGCTTAGAAGGTGATAACTTTGCCAGCGGTACTTTATTTAAAGTGGACTTAACCAATGTCGCAACAGATGGCAGCACAGATGTCACTGTACTCAAGAGCTTTGATGATGAGACTCACGGGCTGATTGACGATCATGTGCTGGCAACCAACGGACTCGTCGAACACGGTGACTGGCTTTACGGCACGTCACAAAAAACCATCTGGCGCATGCACAAAAGCAATGACAACGGATTCACTGTTTTACACACCTTTGCGACACAAGAAGATAGCCAAGATGGTGATAAACCAGCAGGTCCCCTCGTGTTAGCCGCCGATGGCAACATTTACGGCACAACTTCAAGCGGTGGCAGCGATGGCGAGTCCGGTACGCTCTACCGTATTAACCTAAGTGAAGATGCCACTGATGTAGACAGAGCAAAAGACACTTATGAAGTCGTGCTGCACTTTGCCGGCAAGGATTCAATCGCACCTATGGGCCTATCCGCTGGTACCTTGCTTGATGGTTCACAAACCATATATGGCGCAACAAACGGCAACAATACCACAGACTCAGGCGGTGTTTTTCAATTTTCTGTCACTCAACACGACCTCAGTTTTACCACTGAAACAGCGCAGCTCGAACTAGGTGAGAGTCTAGAGCTACACTGGCAATCCACAAATCTCAGTGGCTGTACTGCCAGCGGTGATTGGGCAGGTGAAAAGGATGCAACGGGTCAAGAAACCATTGAGCCAGAGTCGGAAGGTGACAAATCTTATGTGCTCACTTGTCTGGATACAGATCAAAAGGCCTTTGTTCGCACACTTGAACTGGTAGTCAATCCAGAGCTGGAACCGGAACCAGAGCCAGAGCCGGAACCAGAGCCAGAGCCAGAGCCGGAGCCAGAGCCAGAGCCGGAGCCGGAGCCAGAACCTGAGCCAGAGCCAGAGCCAGAGCCAGAACCAGAGCCGGAGCCGGAGCCAGAGCCAGAACCTGAGCCGGAGCCAGAACCTGAGCCGGAGCCAGAACCTGAGCCGGAGCCAGAACCTGAGCCAACACCTGATGCGAGTGAAACGCCTACACCGGAGCCTCAGGAAGACAAAGGCAGCAGTGGTGCATTTGGTGGGTTAATGCTGATTTTGGGCTTGGTAATGGGCAGACGATTCCGCAAAGCCAAATAAGCAAAACGAATTTGAATTGCAAGGGCGTACCCTTGCCAATAACAACGGACATATCGGATTGGCGCGCAGCCGATATGTCTCAACACGACCGTTAGGTCAATATTATAAAACAATTAACTATTAAGGATTTATCATGTCTATACAAGTAACTTACAGCGTTAGCTACGACTTCCCTAGCCTAAACGACTTCTTCACTGATGCATCTCGTTTTTTCACTAACACTGACTACAACGAAAACATTGGTAGCTTTGCTGGTGCTGAGAATCCAAACCCAACTGTAGACCTTGGCTTTTGGGGTCTGTTCGGTACTTTCTCTGGTACACAGTATGCGCAAGAAGGCCAAGTTGGTGCTGAAAGTCTAGGATTTATCATTCAAGCTGCTGATGGTTCTTACATTGACTACACATTCTTCGCAGGTCCTTCACACACTATGTACGGTGAAATCGCGTCTATCTCATTCGGCCGCGGACTAACTCAAGATGCAAACGGTGAATACAGCTTCACTGAAGAGCTAGTGAGCTTCGACGGTCTGGACACTGTTGGTCTAAACGCAGGCTTTGATGCAAATGGCGGCGTAATTGGCCGTAACGCTGGTGACAATACGACACACAACATCGTTGATGGCATGAAAGACTCAGACTTCAGCTACTTGATGAATGTACTATCTACAAATGGTGTTGATTTAGGCCCAACAGGCACTGTGGGTGTATCTGCCGCAGTTGACTTCGACCTAGTCGCTTAACCCTAGAGCACTGCAGCTAAGCTGCAGTGCTATCTGTCTTTTATTGAGCCAACTATGAAAAAACTCTGTATCTTTTTGTTATCACTACCTTTCTCTAGTCTTGCAACCACTGCAATTGATCATGTCAGCGTTAATTACCTCACGTCCCTTCACTATACAGGGCCTGAAGGTTGGCCGAGTGCGGGAAAACCATTTGCACCGCCCATTTATAACGCAGAACGAGATCAATTGATTGGCCTCTCATTAATGGGACGTACCGGCAACGATGTCGTGGCACCAAGTATGTGGGGACTAACACCGGTTGAAGGTCATTATTTTGCATTGGCAAAAGATGTAAATGGATTGGTCGGGTTTGTACAGCATCCAGAATTAGATCGACTGTACAGTATTGACAGCAAAGGCAATGTTTTCTTCGTGCACTCAGATGGCAGCAATAAAACCATTCTATTTAACAATGAAAATAAAACGCTCTTCCCGCAACCTAATGTCAATCCCATATTTGACAACCAAAGTCGCCTGCTGTTTATCGATACAGATCACAAAACCTATTCTAGGTTAATGCGGCTAGAACACGACAATAGCTTGTTGGAACTATATCGCTTTAACAATAGTCCGCATAGTGACTTTACTGCTGCCGGCGGTATGTTACTCAGTGGCAACACACTTTACGGCTACATTGGTTACCCAAGAGGCATACCATTTTTAGATACTCTATCCATTGACGACGATTTTCCCGTCGGTGCGCTCTATGCTATCGAGCTCAGTGAAAATCCGGTGGACGCTATTACCATACTGCACGAATTTACTTTACAGCAAGGTGAAATTCCGTGGGATACAAACGCCACTGAAGGTCGCATCGCTACTTATTTAGTGGAAGATGAACAAGGCTATTTATATGGTTCAACCTCTGTTGGAAGCTGTAAAACGAAAGGCATCATTACATACAGTGGCAAAGAGACTGCATTTGCCAATGGTCTCTGTGGTGGTGACTACCTATTTTATAGCGCGATTGGTGACCGTGAGCGCTTGATCCATACAGACTACCCTCATTACGATGGCAGCAACCCTCATGGCTCGGTATTTAGACTCAAAAAAGATGGCTCGGAATTTACCTTACTGCATACCTTTAGCGGCGAAGATGGCAGTCAACCTCGTGGCCCGATGGTGATAACAGAGAGCGGCTATTTGTACGGTACGACGATGGGTGGCGGCGTACATAAAAGCGACTTAATCTCCGTGAGAGAGGGTGGAAAATACCCCGAACAAGCACTCAATATGACAAGTGATGGGACTATTTACCGTATTAATTTAGCAGATATCAAGTTCAAAGATGGCAAGCTCATTGAGAGTGGCTTTGAGCACGTGCACTCCTTTAAAGGCGGACCTGGTGAAGACGTAGATGGCAAAACCCCCACAGGCTTAATGCTGGCAGAAAATGGGCGGCTCTATGGTACAACCATAAATGGTGGTCGTGGCTATACTAACCAAGCGGGTTGGGTGTATGAAAATGACATTTTGGGCACTGTGTATGAAGTCGATCTCAGTGGTATGAAGCCCACAGGTTCAGTCTCTATCAGCATCACTCCCGGCACTTTAAAGCTTGGCGAAGAAGCCGAAGTGACCTGGAGTAGCAGCAATGCGACAAACTGTATTGCCACAGGCGGTGTCGCGAGCGGCGACTGGGTGCCTGATGGGGATATTGCACCACAAGGCAGTATCAAAATATCTCCTGATTCCGGCGTGTACTCCTTTTCCATCAATTGTCGAGATGCTGACGTCGGCGCTCGAATTGGTGCGCTCACTACGCTCTACGTAAATGCAGAGGCCAAAGTCAAAGAAAGTGAAACCGTTCACTACGGTAATGGCGGTGCCCTAAGTTGGGGCTGGTTGGCACTATTGGGCGCTTGGCGGATTGCGCGCGCTCGACGTCAAGGGGATAACTCATGATCCCCCAAGCTCAGACAAGTGAAGCATTAAAAGCCGCACTGAGTAAGCAAAAGCGTAGCTTACTGCATGTCGCAGGCTTCAGTGCTGTCATAAACTTATTAATGCTCATTCCCGCAATTTACATGCTACAAGTTTACGACCGGGTATTGAGCTCAGCCAATTTAGACACCTTATTGATGATATCCATGATGGTGGCAGGTTTCTTTTTATTAATGGGCGCACTGGAGTGGGTACGTAGCCGAGTATTAATTGGTGTCAGTGAAAGTTTTGATAACGATTTACACGGCAAGGTTTTTGAAGCCGTATATCAACATCAGCTCAAATTAGGCAATGCCAATCCGGGCCAACTTATCAACGACCTCAACCAAGTCCGTCAATTCATGACAGGTACAGGCATTTTTGCCTTTTTCGATGCACCGTGGGCGCCAGTCTTTCTGCTGTTGTTGTTTTTCTTTCACCCCTTACTCGGCACCATTGCGCTGGTCGGCACCTTGCTATTATTCGCATTAGCACTACTCAATGAAGTCTGGGCTAAAAAACCCTTACAGGCGTCTTCTTTGGCAACCGCTAATGCCACGCGACTGGCCAGCGGTATCATCAATAATGCAGAAGTTGCGTATGCCATGGGCATGCAAGGCAATTTGCAGGCGCGATGGCAAACTCAGCACCAAGCAGGTATCAGCCACCAAAGTGAAGCCAGCAACTTAAGCTCAGTACTCACAGCCACCAGCAAAGTTTTGCGCCTCGCGTTGCAATCAGTTGTTTTAGGCGCCGGTGCTTGGTTGGCAGTAGATGGCCAAATCACCGCCGGCATGATGATCGCCGGCTCTATCATGGCTGGTCGCTTATTATCTCCAGTTGAGCAGCTCGTAGGGGCATTTAAGCAATGGCAGAGTGTGAAGCTGTCTCGCCAACGTCTAGATGCGCTATTACACCAATACCCAGCTCCAGAAGTCGGACTCGCTCTGCCAGCCCCAAGTGGCAAATTAAGCGTAGAAAATGCCACCTTGATCCCACCAATGGCTCAAACTCCTGTGCTTAGCAATGTAAGTTTTGAGCTAGAGCCCGGTGAGGTGCTCGCCATACTGGGCCCTTCGGGTGCCGGAAAGTCATCCATTGCACGATTGATCACCGGGATCTGGGCTCCGCGCATGGGCAAGGTGCGTCTAGACGGCGCTGACATTTTTCAATGGGATACACAAAATTTAGGCCCTCACTTGGGTTATTTACCTCAAGATGTCGGCTTGTTTGCAGGTAGTATCAGCGAGAACATTGCCCGCTTTGGTGATATAAACGACGAGGCTGTCATCGATGCTGCACGGTTGGCAGGCGTACATGAGATGATCCTCAAATTACCCAATGGCTACAACACAATTTTAGGTGAAGGCGGCATGGGTCTATCTGGCGGTGAAAAACAGCGTATAGGTTTGGCAAGGGCGCTGTACGGCAACCCCAAACTGGTGATCCTAGATGAGGCTAACTCGAACTTGGACGATGCTGGCGAAGCAGCACTGGCAAACACCATCAAAACACTCAAGCAGTCCGGTTGCAGTGTTATTTTCATTACTCATAGAGCCAATATTTTAGGCCTGAGTGACAAGATATTGTTGCTCAATAAAGGCAATGTGCAGGCCTTTGGGCCCAAACATCAGGTACTAGGTGCAATGCAAAAAGCCCAGCAAGGCCACAGAGGAGCAGCGTAACATGAAGGCAAATCAAGAAATCGCCGGCAGTCAACATATCCGTCTTGGCTGGATCACTATCGCCTTCAGTTTGGGCATGTTTTTAGTCTGGGGTGCATTTGCACCGCTGGATAAAGGCGTGGTTGTCGAAGGTCAAGTGGTTGTTGCAGGGCATAAAAAACAAATTCAGGCACCACAAAATGGGGTTATTGCGGACTTATTAGTGCAAAATGGACAGTGGGTAGAGCAAGGAGACCCTTTGCTGATCTTGGATAATAAAATTGCGAAAAGTCAGCTAGCGGCTGCCACAACCCAATATTATATGGCACTGGCAGAGAAAGAACGCCTGAACGCTGAATTGGCAGATGCAGCTCAGCTCCAATACTCTACGGCATTGACCAAGGTGAATTTACCCCAAGCACACCAGGCCATGGTGCTCAATCAACAAGTATTCGAGCAACGCCGTGGAGCTTTACACACACAACTAAAATTACTGCAAGACAACAAACACACCACACAATCTCGCATCTCTGGCTTAGAACATGTTGTAGCCAGCCACAATCAAAGAGCGAGCGTCTATGACAACTGGGTAGCGGACACCCAAGCGTTGGTTAAAAAAGGCTTTCAATCGCAAGAGCAGCTTTACCAATTGAAAGCACAGGCCGCTGAGATCCGGGCTGACTCTGCAAATGCCAGATCAGAGCTATTGTCACAACGTGCCCGCCTACTAGAGCTAGATACTCAGCTACAGCAAACTCGCAAAAGCTACCGCCAAGAGGTAAGTCAACAAAGGGCAAAGAATCAATCCAATATCAGTGAGTTTCAACAACAAATGATCACTGCACAATTTAGTCTAGAGCACAGTGAAATTCGCGCCCCTGTAGCGGGCCAAGTGGTTGGGTTGGATGCCTTTGGTGACGTCGTGTCTCAATCTCAGCTGCTGATGGAAATTGTACCCAAAGGGCAACAACTGATCGTCAATGCAAAGATCCCGAGCAATCTGATTGACAGTGTCGCCCTTGGTCAAGATGTCGACTTGCTATTTAGCGCATTTAATACCAGCACCACACCAAAAGTGCGCGGTCAGGTTGAGCGTTTGGCACAAGATACAGTGAACGACGAACGCACCGGACAGCCCTACTATCAAGTAGCTATCCGAGTCAGTGAAGATGCGCTTGCTGAAAACTTGGTGTTACAAGCAGGGATGCCAGTGCAAGCCTTTGTCAAAAATGGCGAGCGTTCAATGTTAAGTTATCTGCTCAAACCATTAACTGACCGCATTCCAAATGCGATGGCTGATACATAAAGTAAAAAAATTTAAAAACTAATTACGCTTTTTTAAATCTCACGCGTTCTTTAAACATAAGGGTTTGTTTTTAGATAAAGCAGGATTGAACAAAAGATGAAAAAAACCACTGCCTGTGTTGCACTATTGCTCACATTTGAGGCCTCGGCCGCTGGCGGCTCCCTCACCGCTTACGGTATGTTTATGCAAGCAGATTGGGTGGTCAAAAGCGTCATGTTAATGTTGGTCGCTGCATCAGTGGCTTGCTGGGGGATCTTTATCGCCAAGCAAAAGCAAATTGCAGCTGCACGCAGCCGGCTCAGCGAGTTGCTAGCAAACAGCCGCAGCAAAAATAACCTAGAACAACTGCGTACTCCGAGTGTTTTAGAAGCACAGTTAGTCACTGAAGTGCTCATTGAATTAGACTGGGGCGCAAAAAATAATGCCACAGCTGAAGGAATTAAGGAAAGATCCCTACAGCGAATGAAGAGCCGTGTCGACGAGTTCACGGATGGTTTGACTCAAGGCACAGGTTCGCTGGCTTCCATTGGTTCAACAGCCCCCTTTATCGGTTTGTTCGGTACGGTGTGGGGTATAATGAACAGCTTCATTGGTATTGCCACCACCAACACCACCAACTTGGCCGTCGTCGCCCCAGGTATTGCCGAAGCCTTATTGGCCACCGCGGCTGGCTTAGTCGCTGCAATACCCGCGGTATTGATGTACAACCATTTTACCCGAAATATTGCGCTTTATCGCAAACAGCTTAATGCCTTATCAAGCCAGTTGCTCGTGCTCGCTGGCCGCCAGCTTGAGCAGCAATAACATGGCGATGATGAATGACGGCGAACAAGATGAGTTCGCACTCAATAATGAAATCAACATGACACCATTTATCGATGTCATGTTGGTATTGCTGATTATTTTCATGGTTGCGGCACCTTTATCAACGGTGTCAGTGCCCCTTGAATTACCCGGTGCGAATGCAGAGCACCAAGCTCTAGACCAAAAACAACTGATTTTATCTTTAGATAAAGAGCGACAACTTTTTTTAGGTGACAAAGCCATTGCCGAGACAGAGCTCGCTCATGTCCTCAATGACGCCAGTGGCAATAACCTTGAACAAATCATATTTATCCGTGCTGATCAGCAAGTTAATTATGGGGCGCTGATGTCATTACTGAATACGCTCAGAGACATAGGTTATCTCAATGTATCGCTGGTCGGCGAAGAGGACCTGAATTAAGTGCTTTCTCGCCGTGATTGGTCGCTCGCATTTATCTGGGCCCTCGTTTTACACCTTGCTGTACTTGGGGTTGCGCTTTGGAGTTGGCAACCTGCTGCGCCGCTTCCCCCAACTCCATCTACAGCCCCCTTTGTAGTCAAGCTAGCACCTTTAGCCAAGACGCATAGTCAATCACAAGAGCTTCATAGCTCACAGGCTCAATCGGCCAGCGCACCACCTCCTGCAAAGGTTAAAGCAATTACCCCCAGTGATATCGGGTTAGTGCATGAAGGAAAAATTGCCGCAGCAAAGAAGCTTGCGCAAACCACACCACCTGAGCCCAAACCAACACTTCAACCAGAACCAGAGTTGATTGCAACACAATCCGCACAACAGCAAAGCAGCGCAAGTCAAGCCAAAGCTATCCAAGCAGAGGCATTAGCCACGCAAAATCAGGCCCAGCACCAAGGCCAAGATGAGATACTTACTTTGCAAATGACACAAAACTGGCAAGCCGAGTTAATCGCCCATCTAGCAAAGAAAAAACGCTACCCAAAAATGGCGAGAAAACGCCGTCAAGAAGCCACCGTGATGGTGCGTTTTACAATAGATGCACAAGGCCAAGCACTCGATATCGAAGTGGTTCAAGCCTCTCGCTATCCGCTGCTCAACAAAGAAGCAAAAAGCGTTGTTAAACGCGCTCAACCCCTGCCGCTGCCACCCGAAAAAATGGTTAATAATAAAGTACTGGTGCCTGTACGCTTTTATTTGCTCTAACCGCGTGCAACCTTTAAAGACGCCGGCTTGGTGTCGATAGAATTAGATTTAGCAGCAAAAAAATCGCACCAGCTCAGAACGCGTTCTTCAGCAAGTAAACACTGCAAGCAACGATGCATTTGTCATTGAGGTCATTTTGGCGCATTAGGGGCATTAAATAGCAACATCAGCCTTAAATTACAAAGTGCAGTTGCTATCATATAACAACTGCACACCTAGACTTGATTAACAATCTCTCATTGAAAAATCGCGACAAGTCCACAGGCCACCGGTACATAGCCTAGTGCCATCGCACTCGTCTCTGGTGTCACAAAATGCTGAATTTGGGCCACCACCAGCAACACGCGGTGTCGCTTCGATACCGACTGATTTACCATTGAGAGACATACTTTTTAGGTGACGTTTGTTTAGTTTAAGCTTCATAAGGGTTCCTTTTATGTTTTTTTGAACTTTGACCAATTCTTAATCACACTACTTTGTATACAATATACTGTCAATAATTTTAATTCTGATACTATACAATGAAGTTTCAGTGCTTTTTGGCGATGAAAATTGACTATGAATAACGTCTACGGAGGAGGGGTTCACAATGGCAATCGCCTTTACGTTGGCGAATATAAGCAGCTGATGTAGCTAAACCGCCAAGTTCTATAACTAGGTATCGCCGCAAATTTTCCCAGCAAACTAACGCGCATTGGTCGGAAGCGCTACAACAGTACCGCACATGCTTGATTATAAAATAAGCATATTAATCATTACCTTAAAATTGGCGATGGTGTCAGTTGAAAGTGCCAGTGAGAATCGGCTCATTTTGGACGAATAGACTGAAGTGGGTGGGCACGAGCCAATTTAAAACTGGACCCCACCCCCCAATATCAAATGGGCTCTCGCACCATTAAAGTGTCCAACATCAAGGCTTTAGCACCTTAAACTTTATCAATACTGGTTACCACATTCGCTGCAAAATGCGATTGCCTGAATATTGATGTTTTACCAAAGCACCTAAATGCATGATGATAAATGCGAACAATATATAGCTGCTGTATTTATGAATCGTAAAATAAAAGAGCAACCAAGTCTTATCCGTTACAATGGGTTCCATACTCCACAAACCAAACATACCGAATGGCCTATCCATCATCAACACTCCCGAAACAAGCAGTATTGCTATCAGGTTGTACATACAAATATGGGCAAGGTGCGCCACTTTGACTTGCGCAGTTGGTAATGTTTCACTGTAGCTCGGCTTTTTGGTGCGTACCGCATGCGCCACTCGCCAAATAAAAAACGGGATATATAACATTGTCAAAGACACGTTAAAGTCTGCAACTACCTGCTTTACGTCTTGTAAAAAGGTTGTTTGAGACTGAGCCGTTGAAGGTATAAAACTCACAAGTATACCCGACAGCATGGCCCATATAATTACCACCGCTGACACCCAGTGCAGTGCTCTGGCTGTGCGATCAAACTTTAAAACTGTAGATTCCATAGTCACATCTGAGTAAAAGTAAAAAAGGTCAGCCTTTTAGATTTAAAGTTAATGGATCATCTAAACTTTCCCTTAAATTAAAGGCGCATGATGACACCTCAACCCTGACTGAAGTGGTCTGTGATTAAGGTGCCCGGTGTGATTAAATCACTCTACTCGAAAAGAGCTGGCTGATTTGTCAGGCCTGAGTAAAGTTGTTCACCGCTTTTTTAGCTGCTGATAGACAGGAACCCATATTGTGTCCCTCCAAGTAGTCACCGGCAATTTCTAAGCCTTCAATGCTCTTCACATAATCGCAGATGATTTTTTTCGCTTGAGAGTGATTAGCACCATAAGCGCATAACCCGCCCATATGCCTTTTCACGTGGTAGCGAACTCTTGGAGATTTAATTGGAAGAATGGACGAGAATTCAGATTCAGCCAATTTGACTAACTCTTCATCAGAGAGCTTTAATGCCTCGCGCCCTTTTTTACCGGCAATTGTAAAGCGAACTGAATTAAGTTTATATGATCGGTTTGCTGAACAGTGACCGATATGGAAGCTATCGTCAAACATAATAGACTGACAGTCTTCAGTAAATATGTCAGATTCATACTCAGCGTTGATCAAGGCAACGGGGAAATACCTGACCAGCTTTATCGCTTCTTTTACATGCTCAGGTAAGTCAATGACGTTTGGCAATAAATGCAGTGGTAGAGTCACTAACACCTTGCTCGCATCAACGCGCTGCTCACCCTCTTGGTTTTCCACCATGAGCCCGGCCACCTTATTGTCCTCAATTAGGACTTTATTGACGCGTGTATTTAATTGCACATCGTGATTGGCCGCTAGCGTTTCAAAAAACTCCCCAATCGTATTGCTAAAGGTGCGTAAAGAGCCCACACCAAATGGCATGATATGAAGCAAATTAGAATAATAGGTTTCTTCTGGTTCGGCACCACCCATAATAATCGAAAACATGCGCAAAGGTCCTTTGCAAAGTTTCTCATGGAAGTGCTCAGTGATCGGTGCGTGATCGTACTCTTTTTCAACTTCAAGCAGCTTGCCTTCATCGAAATTGAGTTGGTGTTTGTGTTTTAACTTGTAGTTAATCATACGCTTGAACTGCAAGCTTCCCGTGATGCCGATGTCTTTCATCATGGTCACAACTTCGGCAAAGCCCATCGTTTTGCGAAATGTCTTGAGCTCGCCATTCATGATGATATTAAAGGCATGATGCTGCTTGTCGAGCTCATTCATCTTTAGATCATTGGCAATTTCAAAAAAATGCGTCCAGGATTCAGCAAAGTTTTTTCCGCCAGTCTCAAAATAGCCATCTTCAAGCTTTTCATATCCAGCGCGCCCGCCGGGCTGCCCTTCTGATTCATAAACCGTTGAAGAAAAGCCACTCTTCTTTAAAAAATGTGCACTACCTAGTCCAGAAATACCGGCGCCAATAATATGTATATCTTTATCCATTATGCTACTTCCTTATTATTCTCGTTATTTGATATGGATGAAATTAGTTTGCTCAACACATCTCCTGGACCCACTTCCTCAAAGTCACATTGGCCAGTTGCATTGATATTACGTATAGAGTCTACCCAGTGGACCGGGCTGCTTAATTGCTTGGTTAGATTTTCAGCAATGGAATCTGCTTGGTAAGGTTTGGCCGTTACATTTGAAATAACGGGCACCGAGAGGGAACCAAAATTAAATTGCTGCAAATAATGGCCGAAAGCTGCTTCGATAGTTTTCATGTATCTAGAGTGAAAAGCGGCACTCACTGGCAACTTAATAAATTTGGCGCCACGCGCTTCAAATGCACTTTTTGCAAATTCAATATCATGCAATAAGCCCGAAATGATTGTTTGCACAGGAGCATTGTAGTTAGCGACATCAATATTATGTAGAGAATGTGTTTTTAATACATCGTGGACTTGTATCGCATCCAGGCCAATGACTGCGGCCATCACCCCATTCTTCGCCGTGCTCATCAATTCGCCACGTTTTTTTACCAGTTGTAATCCTGTTTCAAAGCTAAATGCGCCTGCAGCAAACAATGCGGTATATTCGCCCAAACTGTGTCCAGCATAGAAATCTACTTTTTCATTCAGTTCCTGCTTTCTCTTTAGATAGTACAAAGCATTCACCACATAAAGAGCAGGCTGAGTGTACTGTGTTTTGGACAAAACGTTATTTGGATCGACTAAACACAACTCTTTGATTGAATATCCTAAAATGTCATCTGCAACACGCACATAATCGACAAATTCATCAAACAGTTCCCCTCCCATCCCAACTTCTTGGGATCCCTGTCCAGGGAAAACCAACGCTTTCATAATATCCACCTTTTATAATTATATTTTTGTTATATTTTTTGAAAATAACTCCACTTAAAATTCGCTCGACGTCGCACAATGTCTCAGTCATCTCACGCGAAAATAAGTAGTTCCTCATTCCCAGTTACTTTGCATTCAAAAAATAAAAATCCTTGGATGTTTTAATTTATTACTTAATTTTCGAGTCCTTCGATGAACCCTGTTTTTGCGAGTTCACCTCTAGGTGCATCATCACTGATGACCTAGCATAATTTCTTAACGGTCAGCATAAGCTTGACTGGCGCTGCGTTACCAACTTTTACTATTGCGGCATCACTTCCTCATTCACCAATGCGCCTT
Organism: Pseudoalteromonas sp. Of7M-16; assembly: GCF_022347805.1. NCBI lineage: Bacteria > Pseudomonadati > Pseudomonadota > Gammaproteobacteria > Alteromonadales > Pseudoalteromonadaceae > Pseudoalteromonas > Pseudoalteromonas sp. Of7M-16. The sequence goes on from NZ_JAKRFY010000010.1 coordinate 109,049, forward strand.
TACTTTGTCAAACTGTTTCAATACTGACTCTGCTGGTATGCTTTCCTCTACTTAGTTTTAACTACGACATTTGCCGCACAGCTGTATGTTTTGCTCGCCTTATTACGCATAGTTAGCTTGTATATACAGGCCCAAAAAGCGCTAAAGAGGCACTTCGAGGTGCCTCTTTGAGACATCAAAGAAGCGGTCGCACCAATTGTCCTGGGCGAACACGTTCCGCTCCACGAACAATGACGGTATCGCCATCACTAATATTGCCTTCAACCACAATATAGTCGTCGGTACTGGTGCCCAGATTCACTGGCACTCGAAGTGCTTTTCCTTGAGCATCTACGGTGTAAACAAAAATTTGATTTTGTCGCAATACCAGTGCATCTCGCGGCACAGTGACTTGCTTTTCAGCTGCGCCACTTGGCAACTGGACTTTAACCGCTTCGCCAATCACCCAATCAGGTGAATCAGGTTTGATCCGTACTTCCAGCATACGTGAGCGTGTGTTGCCAACAGGGATCACGCGTTCTATCACACCCAATTTAGGCGCTGACATAGCTTGTGCCTGAGCGGGTTGCAACTGAACACGTGCCCCTAAAGTTAAGTTGTCGTACAAGTGGATCGGCGCACGCAGCGTAATTTCCTTTTCATCGACATTCACAAAGCGCAATAAAGCTTGGCCTTCGGAAAGATATTCACCGAGCTGAGCCAAACGCTCGACAACCACACCATCAAATGGCGCCACGATCCGAGACTGCTCAACTAAGTATCGAGTGCGCTCGACTTGGATCTCTGCAGCCGCTAAGTCTTGGCGGCTCATGTCTCGCTCCATTTCCAATCTATCTAGCTCTGACTGTGAAGTACTATTTTGCTCTGCTAGCTTTTTCTCTCGTGTAATTTGACGCGACAAATAGCTCAGATGGGCTTTGAGCCGCTCAACAGTCGTTAGATTATCTCGCAGACGCAGTCGCAACAGGCGGTCATTGAGTGTTGCCAATACATCACCTTTTTTAACGCGCTGCCCGACCTCAGCAATATTGAGCAAATGCCCAGCAACTTCAGTGGCTATCCTTGAATCGACTAAGCTGATTAAATCACCTGACAGCCATGTAGCTGGCGCAACTTCTTGCAACTTTGCGGTTGCCACATCTACAGCAACCCCTTTAGGCTTAGCTTTCGCGTTATCATTTGCTAGCACTGACGTCGTCGATAACATCATCAATAACACCAGCCCGCAGCTCAGTGCCTGTTGCCCAAAAATTTTATGTTTAAAAATCTTCTGCATTACTTACTTACCTAATTTGAATCCAATACTTTGATTTATGCTGGGATCAGGTCCTAACCCGATCCACAGCTAACTTTAATTCTGCTTTCACGACTGAGACAAAGACGCCTGCGCTTCATCGCTTGCTTCATCCGTCGCCGGTGCTAAGCCTTTGCCCATACGTAACAAGCAAGGCAATAACAATAAAGTAAAGACCGAACTAATGGTCATGCCACCAACAATGACCGCAGCCAAGCCTCGATAGATTTCACTGCCATCACCTGGGATTGCAAGTAGTGGCAGCATGCCGACGATACTGGTTGAAGTACTCATGAAAATAGGTCGTAAGCGTAGCTGCAATGCGCGCTCAACCGCTTGATGGCGATCTAATCCTGAGCGCTCTCCCATGCGAGTTTGGTGCACCAATAAAATCGCATTGTTCACAACTAAACCGAGTAAAATCACAAACCCAATCATGGTTAATAAATCCAGTGACTGATAAGTGATTGAACTGATAGCTTGTAACGCGACAATACCGCCCACCATAGCCAAAGGCATCGCCAAGACTACAAGGAAACTGTCTTTCACGGAGCGAAATAGCGCGCTCATTAATAAAAATAGCAAGCCAATGGCAAACAAGAAGTTCTGTCCGAGCGTCAACACTGCCTGACGCAAGTTATCGGCGCTGCCACCATAGATTATGTTGCCATCCTCTGGGAGTACTGCACGGATACTGGGTTCAACCTGCCCTTGTAAAATGTCGAGTGTTTCTTCAAGCGTTTGATCTTGTGGCGGCATAACTTCCAACGTGATCGTTCTACGGCCATCCACTCTCAGTACCCGGCCTGGGCTCACAGTACGTTCAACACTCCCCAGCTGATTGAGCGTCACTAGGTTGCCAGTCGAGGTGATAACTGGTGTATCTGCCAAACTTTCAGGACTATCCCAAGGCGCTGTTTTAACTATAATATCGAGTCGTTTTTCACCATCAAAATACTCACCAACATAGGCCCCATTACCAAGCGTACTCACCAACAAGCCAAGATCTGTACGGTTCCAGCCTTGCTCAGCTAGACGCGCATCCATAGGCGTAACACGTATTTCTGGCTCTGCACTTTGCCTTCTTGGATGTACGCGAACTCTCGCTTTTGGCATTGCTTCTTTCACTAAGTCAGTGGCTATCCTCGCGACTCTATCGAGTTCTTGTGGGTCTTTGATTTGAATATGGATCGGCACACTGCGGCTTCCGCCTAATCGGCCAAACAAGCTCCGTTGATTAGGAAAACCAACCAAATCAGGTAAATCGGCCAAAATCTCATTTTTAATTAAGGATTTGATTTCGTTGACCTGAGATAAATCTTGACCGATCACACCCATGTTTCCACCGCCATCAGGGAAGACCATGATGTAATAGTCTTTCAAAGCAGGCTCTCGTTCACCATTTAAATAAGGCTGCAAACGCTCAATCATTACGTTCACAACATCTCGCTCTAGTGTTGTGATATTCGTCGCAGGTGGGAACATTAAAAAAGCATCTACACTGTCTTGTTTGACAGGCGGTAAATAGTCAATTTTTGGTAGTGCGAGCCAAGAAACCGAGGCTGGCACACCTATTAGTACAAGGGTTAATATCGTTCTTCGCATCGGACTAGACGTTAGATTCATTACCCAACGAGTGATGCGATTCCACAGTGCGTGCAAATGGTCGGCACTGGAGAGATCTTTATCTGAGACGTAACGATTCATCAACAGCGGCGTGATTGTCAGCGCAACCAACAAAGAAAAACACACGGCAATCGCGATGGTTAAAGCCAAGTCACCAAACAGCTGACCCTCTACATCTTCTAAGAAAAGCACGGGTATAAATATGGCGACTGTAGTAGCAGTAGAGGCTAAAAGTGCTGGCCATACCTGCGTTGCACCTTGAACAGCAGCCGTAAAACGGTCTTTGCCTTGCTCTCGCAGCCGGATAATATTTTCCAGCACCACTATTGATGCATCTACAACCATACCCACTGCAAATGCTAAGCCCGCCAATGAAATCACATTAAAACTGCGGTCCATCAACTTTAACACCGTGAAAGTGGCCAGCAACGACAACGGGATCGCCACGGCAATGATCATGGTTGCTCTGAGCTTTCGTAAAAACAGCCATAAAATACCGATGGACAATAGCACGCCAAACCCAAGATTACTGGACAGTAAATTGATTGAACGATAAATAAATACGGAAGAGTCGAAAGACTGCTCCATGGTCAATTGGTTTTCTTTTAAAACACCTTGTCGAAGCTCATCAACCGCCGCTTTCACTAAGTTAAGTGTAGTGAGGACGTTAGCGCCGGGCTCGCGATCAATTCGAATACTGATCGCCGGGTTACCATTTTGTACAGCAAGATTGGTACGCCTGCCGTCTGCAACTTCTATTGTGGCAATATCGCCGAGTTTAATTGCTTGGCCATCATGCCAATCAATAATTTGATCTGGTAGCGTACTGGGATCGTAACGGCCCGTCATGCGCAGCGTATATTGACGTCGTCCAAGATCGACAAGCCCACCCGATACGTCGTTTGCACGGCCGAGTAATCGAGCCAACTCTGGAATGCTCAACCCCAGCTGAGCGGCGCGGTGAGGGTCTATGGTAATTTGTAATTCTTGATCGCTACCGGCACCGCTGCGCACTTCGACATTACCTACGCCCGGAATGGCCATTAATACGGGTCGAATAACATCATCAATAAAAACACGATATTCACTGATCGGTTTAGGGTTGCCCGGTAAAGACTGAAGAAAGAAAAATGTCAGTGCTGGCGCACCACCACCGAGTCTGATCTGAGGTTGGGTCGCATCGCGCGGCAGTGGATCGAGTCGATTCATTCGACCAATCACATCGACCATCACTTTTTGCATATCAGTGCCAATGGAGAAAGTCAGGTTCATTCTGGCAACCCCAGTACTGGTGCTGACATTCAACTCTTCCAATCCAGACATGCCTTCCAATACCCGTTCAATAGGTACGACAATCTCTGATTCCATTTCTTTTGGCGACGCTGTGCGCCACGCCGTTTGTATTGATAACTGAGGGCGTTCAATATCAGGAAGCAATTGAATGGGCAATTTCGCTACAGAAAAAATCCCCATTAAAGCGACAATCGCGATCAAAACCGCCGTTATAGCCGGCTTTTTCATCGTTATTGTTGTTAAATTCATCTTTGGTAGTCCCTTTATACTTAACTCGTGTTCAAGCCAATCCAACTAATTCGGAGAGGCAAAACAGCTGATGAGATATAAAGGAAGAATACCCAATGAGTTTAGTCACTAAGCTCATTAAGTTATTCATTCCTTGAAATCTAATCAATCAAATTGGCTAACAGCAATTTTTATATTAACCACCTTGCGGTGGTTTTTGTTGTCTCTCAAAAATACAAGAGACGAATTTTATACAAGCTGGTTTATCCAACTCATTTTAATCACCGATCGCCAAATACCTATATTAGGGAATGCACGTTGTTGTGCAACGTGCTTACTCCAAGTTTTTAGACTGATGTCAGTGATAGACACGCTTAATCTTGACCAGCTAGTGTCGGTGGCTGAACCGTTTTGGTGTCTGTCAAGGTCTTTAAATACGCGACCAGCGCCGCTTCTTCTTTTTCGGTAAGACCGAGGTCTCCCATCAAATCAATGATTTCACTACTCGCTGAGTTTGACGTATTCACTTCAGGCTCAGGCCAACAGTCTCTCTCACGCGCCTGTTTTGCAGTCGTCCCAGCAGGACACTTGATAGGATCGACTTTCGTCAATGACGTATTATAGAAATGAACAATGTCTTCTAAATTTTTAAAATAACCATTGTGCATAAAGGCTTTTGTAAACCCATCGCTTGATCTCATATCAACATTACGTACAGTAGGCGTACGGAAGTGACCTGCATGACCACTTGTAAGCGGTGTCTTACTTGTGTGCTCAGAAAGACCAACATCCGGTCGATCAGGATCAAAATTTGATGCCTCATAGTTAGGTGGCAAAGTAAGGTGATTGAACGTATTGTCGGTGAATTGGTTATGTAATTCGTTACCGACGGAGTCTCGTGCTTCACTGTTGTGACATTCAGCGCACTGTGCATCCTTTCCAGTGGGGTTAAGTTTGGTCTTTAATCCCCAGAACAAATCGTTACCAAGGTTTTCTAAATCGGTAAATTCTGAATATGGAGAGACACCAGGCGTATCATCATTATCATTCATCACTGCAAAGTCACGTTTAGAGCTATAGGAGTTAACTTCATCTGATTGCTGCCATGCCGAAAGAGCCACACCAATACGCTTAAAGCTGATATCTACACCCGTTTGCTCACAGTCGATTTTCTCTTTCCAAGCTTGCTCGTACAAACGCGCATACTCTGATTTTGCCACATGACGACAAACAAACTCGGCCCCTGGCATGTCGTTGTCATTGCCATCAGGCACATTGTGCTCAACATCATTGGAAAATGGCCCCAACGCTTGATCAACAAGTGGCCCGAGGAATCGTTTATAGGCAGCTTTTACTTCATCTGAAGAACCGTCGAAAACTTCCATACCGACCATAAAGCCGGTAGCGCGACCATCCCAAAACAGTCCGCCCTGACACAGCCAGCCATACTTTTCTTTTTCACACTCTTCTGGACCCCAAGCAAACTGCGACACGCCAAAGTTCTTAGCGCTACTGGTATAAGCTACCGTAGGAGGTTTACGATTGCCTGTGCGGTGTGACACGGCTCCCGGTACGACAATTGACCCCGCATTAATCTCAGCATCTGGTGATGTCCAACCAGCTTCAGGTGCATGGCATGATGCACAAGACTGTCCATCTGGCGATGAGATCTCATCGAAAAAAACGTGCTTACCTAAACGCTCTAATGCATCTACGTCCGGCTCTGGAGTTATGCTTACTAACGCATCAGCACTAGACTCAGTGCTTTTCGTTGGATTTTCCGACAAGCCAGATACACATGATACACATAGTGTCGCTACTGACACACTGAGTGTCATTATTAAAAATTGATGTTTTTTAGTTTTTATCATAATCAACTCCTTAATTAGCACCTTTCAGTACCTACAAACGCTATCCTTCATTTATCCGCAATATAACAATATCCATTAACAAGCTTGCATAACCACAGATCCCCATTAACAACTTCGCGTGACGGTTAAGTATTTATGGCTCCGTTGTTAAATAAACATGCATAGTACCGCTTTAGGATAATTTTTCAACCCCTATAAGGACACAAGGTATACTAAGATATTCCCTTTTTAATTTTTTATTCCAACCTATTAAAGCCAAAATAAAGACCATTAACACGCAACAATAAGCAACAAAAACACACCTTATTTCACTGCAAAGAACTTGATTTTAACCACACCACAAAGACAGAACTTAAAAACCTCAAAACCACACAAAACAAAAAATCAAAAAACATAAAATCCAACTTTAAAAACTTAAAATAAGCAAAGAAAAAACTATACAAAAAAAGCCACAAAATAAAAACTAAAATAAAAAACAAAAAGCAATCAAAAACAACAACTTACAACCAAAGGTTATTAAACAAAAAATCAATTCAAATAATGTAAAACCTTCTTGAAAATAACATTGATATTGACGTAAAAACACGCCATAGAAACACCTAAAGAATAGGAAATCACCACTTCAAAAACAGGGAATAGAGCGCCAAAACCATAGAGATAAAATCGAGTTCAAGCCAAGAAAAAAATAACAAACAAACATCCACATTTCCAAAACAATTATCAAAAATAATAAAAAACTCTAGATTAAAAATTTCATACAAAAATAAAATTACGGGTTGTCATCCTTATCAAGTAGGTGCTACATTAATCTTCCTATTATCCTGAACAAAAGAATAAATTAATTTAGCAGCATCAAAGCTAATATCGCTTAAAAAGCTGCACCTGAGTGGTAATGAACAGCGTTTTTATTGAAGCAAAATCTTCAGTAATCTTGGCGATAACTGCAACTGTCAGTTGTGACAGTTGAAGGAGGTAAGGTACTTCTGGTCAACTATTTTACCGTCAGCTATTGGCGCTAATGAGGTGGTTTTAACTGAGTGATGATTGCAAGATTTTTCACAATATCAATGCTTATTCTCAGGCAAATTACAGCGAAAAAGTGTGGACTTAAAAGCTAAGCCATTGATTTTTATTAGTTTGCATTTGTGTCAGAGACTTTCATTAATAGTAAGTTCAATAAATTAATGCTGGGTATTAATCAAGCTTCTATATTTTTTGAAAAGCGAGCTTTTCGATTGGAGTTTTTTGACCGTATTTAAGAATGTGCATAGTACTTGTTTAGTGTGTAGGAGTGATGAAAGGACATGGCATTTCTCCTGCCCCTAAAAATAAAATAAAAACAATAACTTTAAAATAATAAAAAAATAAATGTAACAACGTAAATAAAGGAGTATCTAATTTTGCACTGTCTTCTTATTGATAACTATGATTCTTTTACATATAACCTTGCTGATTATATTGGGGAAACTTTTGGTGAAATGCCAACGGTAATACGCAATGACCAATATTCTTGGGATGAAGTATCTCAGTCAATGGATTTTGATTGTATTGTAGTATCACCAGGGCCCGGTAGTGTTACCAAACAAACTGATTTTCAAATATCACGAAATGCGGTAGCTCAAAATGACATTCCGGTGTTTGGTGTTTGCCTCGGCTTTCAAGGTATTGCACACCAACACGGCGGTCGAATTCTGCATTGCCCAGTGCCATACCATGGTCGAACTTCAAATGTTGTTCATGAAAATGACCCTATGTTTGCCAATATATCGCCAAACTTTGAGGTCGTACGTTACCACTCATTGATGGTTGAGCTGCCAAAAAATGGAGATTTAATCCAAACGGCTTCAACGGACTGCGGCATTATTATGGGTCTGAGGCATAAAACACTACCTAAGTGGGGCGTGCAATTTCATCCAGAATCTATTCTTACTGAAAACGGTCATCAGTTGATCACCAACTTTAGAGACTTGGCGCACGAACATAATAAAAAAGCGCGTATTCAAGTCCCGGCTAAACTAGATTTAAATAACATTGAAAAAACAGAATCAAAGCCTGAAATAAAATCAGAAACAAAACAAATAATCAGTAAAAAATTGCGTTTAAAAAGTGCGCCTGAAGACATTTTTTCTGCACTTTTTGCAAAAGAAAAACACAGTTTTTGGTTAGATAGCCAATCTGTATCTGATTCAAAGTCCCGTTTTTCTTTTATGGGCTGTGTTAATAAAGATCAAATCATCAATTATAAAATTAATGAAGATGATAAAGACTTTGCGCAAGGCCATACCAAGCTAAAAGAGATGGACGAGCTGCTGTCATCGACAAAGGTTGAAGGTACAGAAGCCTTACCTTTCAGTTTTGTAGGTGGCCTAGTTGGCTATTTTAGCTATGAAATGAAAGCCCTTTTTGGTGCGAGCAAACAGTTTGAAAATAACATCCCAGACATGATTTGGATGCATGTTGACCAATTCATTGGATTCGATCATCACACAAATGAAGTTTATTTAGTGGCCAACACCGCGCCTGATGAACGCCATATAGCTCAACTTTGGTTAGAAACCATGGAAGGAAAAATAAACAAAGTTGAATTAAGCAGGCATAAAGAATTATCCACTTCAAAAGTTTTGATGGATGAATTAGAGCTAGAAATGGACGCCAGTTACGATGAGTACATATCGGCAATCAAACGTTCTCAGGACTCCATCGTTGAAGGTGACTCTTACGAAGTATGCTTAACAAACCACTTTTCATTTAAAGCAGATTTTAACCCCTATGATCTGTACAAAAATATGCGTAAAGGCAATGCAGCCCCATTTGGTGCCTTTATTCAAAGTGACAGCACGTCCATTTTGAGTACGTCACCAGAGAGGTTTTTATCTGTATCGTCTGAGGGACGTGTGCAAGCAAAACCTATCAAAGGTACCTGCAAGCGCTCATCAAATCCAGAGCGAGACAAGGCGTTAGCCAAACAGTTGTCAGAATCACGAAAAGATCGCGCAGAGAATCTTATGATTGTCGATTTGATGCGTAATGATTTAAACCGTGTTTCAAAGCAAAACTCTGTGAAAGTCCCCGTATTAATGGGCATTGAGAGTTATAAAACCGTACACCAGATGGTCAGCACGGTGGAATCAGATTTAGCAGATGATCAAAGTTTAATGGATTTAATTAGGGTAACTTACCCCGGCGGTTCGATCACCGGAGCTCCCAAATTAAGAACCATGGAAATCATTGATGACTTGGAAAAAAGTGCTCGCGGTGTCTACTGTGGTGCAATTGGCTACTTAGGCTACAACCGAGTAGCAGATCTCAATATTGGTATCAGAACCTTGTCCTATGACGGAGACAAAGTGCGTTTTGGTGCAGGTGGTGCTATCACATACCTATCTCAACCTGATGCCGAATTTAATGAGATCATGCTCAAAACAGAAGCATTGCTAAAACCTCTATGGCAATTTTTCGGTGGAGCAAGTGACAATATTCGCAGCGAAGTGAATGGCAATAAATTGAAGATTTTCAATTTAGAAGAAGCTTTGGAAGCTGTCGAATAGAAGTACAGCATATTGCGTCGTTTTGAGGTTCATTGCCTAACGGTTTTAGGTGGATAAATTTTTAATGTATCCCAAAATCGTTAGGTAATAGGATTAACCAGAAACTTAAGCAATCATTAAAAAATAAAACATGGCACTGTCTCGTAGCAGCTATTTGCAGGCATTTTATGACAACAATACTAAATGAAAACACATTGCATCCAGATCCAGATACCCTGTCTCTGGCTTTATATGGTTATGCTTGTTTCACTAGCTTTTTAGTCGAAGACAGAAAAGTAAAAGGCCTGTCGTTCCACTTGCAGCGCTTGCTCGGTGACTCATTGGCAATCTTTGGAAAAAGTCCGAATGAAGAAGAAATATTAAAAAATATTTTGGCTTTTTTGGACCAGCAAGACGCAGACTACTATGGCGGTGTTCGCGTAACTATTTTTCCAGCAAACTTTTCCCTATCAAACCCAGGGGATTTTCAGAAATTCAATATCTTGGTCACTGGGAGAAAAGTTGAACGTATCAATGCTACACCTATCCAGGTCGCAACTATTGAAGCACTGCGCACGTGTCCGTTACAAAAAACATCAAACATCATTGCCAATCTAAAAGCGCGAGTTGAAGCCCAAAATGCGGGCGCGCAAGATGCACTTATGTTGTGCGATGGCATAGTAACTGAGGGTGCAACGTGGAATATATTTTTTGGTAACGGCAATAACCTTGTAACCCCATCGATACAAACAGGAATTTTACCCGGTATCACCCGGAAATTGCTAATAGAGAGCGCAGCTGCTGCTAATTACAAGGTCATAGAGTCCGAAATAAAAATAAATGAAATTGAAAAATACGAATACTGCTTTATTAGTAACGCCATGATTGGCCTTCGCGCAGTCACTAGTATAAATAACGTTACCTATGATGCGCAGCACAGCAGTATCAAACAGCTACAGAAGAAGTTTCAAGAAATACCTTCAGATGGTCTCGAACAATTTCTTGAATTAATAAAAAAATAAAACCAACTCTCTGAACCCAATATCAGCCGAGTATAACTTAAATCTTACTTTGATAATAAATCGTCTTATAGGCCATTTAAATAACACCTGTTAGATGTGCTGAAAGAAAAGATTTTAAATACAAAGAAAATAGTAAGGAAAGTATTAGGTAGTCATCATGGATTTATCAGGAAAAAAAGTATTAATCACCGGAGGAGGCTCTGGTATTGGCTTGGAATTTACACGAGAACTTGCTAAACGCTCGAATAACATAGTCATCTGCGGTCGCAATCTAAGTAAACTAAAAACAATAAAAAAAGAACTTCCTAATATTGATTACTTTCAATGTGATCTCACCAAAGATGAAGAGCAACAAAAGTTAGTTGAGTATATTCACACTCACCATCCAGATCTCGATGTGCTTATCAATAATGCAGGCATTCAAAGGAACTACAACTTTACGCAGCTAGAGAGCCACATTGACTTGATCGATGAAGAAATGAATACCAATGTGACATCACAAATGAAGCTGATCGACCGCATGCTGCCTGTACTTTTGCAACAGCGCGAGGCGGCAATTGTCAATGTTACATCCCTACTGGCAGCCGTTCCAAAACAGTCTGCACCCGTTTATTGCGCCTCAAAGGCCGCATTTCGCATGTTCACTAAAGCGCTGCGCTACCAATTAGAAAGCACCTCAATCAAAGTTTATGAGGTTGTTCCACCCTTGGTCGATACAGATATGACCAAAGGGCGAGGCACAGGCAAGATGAGTGCAAATGAGCTCGTACTAGAGGCATTGCAGGGTATAGAAGCTGATACCCCTGATATCCTCGCAGGGATGAGTAAAAAGGTATTTGATATGAAACGGGTATCCCCCGACGAAGTATACGCAATGATCCGAAACGGGTAACACCAAATAAGACTAAGCAATTGTAATATATTGATTTTAATTTGGTTAAGTGGCTATTACAGGTTCACTCAGGCGGCTATCCACCGCTGTGTAAAACACACTGCATTAACGAACGCTACATGGACACACACCTATTTAACCAAACAAACATTGCAACACATTTTGCTAACCAGCGCTGTGCAGGACAAGTCAGTACCACAAATAAAAATACATTTTATTAACCTGTGATGTGCAAGAGAAAAATTAAGAACAAACAAACTTTTGGACTGGAACATAATAATGAACAATAAAGAGCTGGCCTATCGTGATAACTTTATTCAAGAGAATAGCCCTGATGAAAAAGATCTACCTGATATCATCAACTTAGATAAATTCGATTTACCTGAGAACCTCAACTGTGTGACTCAAATGCTGGATAATGCAGTTGCAGAAGGCTATGGTGATAAGGTGGCAGTCATTACTGCCGATGAATCTTATACTTACCAAGCACTGCTTGATAAATCCAACCAAGTCGCCAACTACTTGGTAAATGAACTAGGCGTAAAGCCAGGTAATCGAGTATTACTGTACTCACCAAACAACATCATGATGGTTGCCTGTTGGTTGGGTATTGTTAAAGCTGGCGCGGTGACAGTGGCCGTCATACCGACCCTGGAGCCAGAAAGAATTGTCAAAGTGGTTCATAAAGCTGAGATTAAAGTCGCTTTATGTGATGACAGGTATGAAGAACGTTTCACCACGGTTCAAAACATGACCGACATGCTCTGTGAAGTCACCGCGTTCGATGCCAAACTGTCAGATCATGAACAATTAAATCATCAACCTACCGAGTTCCACAATGTAGAGACAGCCGCCGATGACTGTTGCTTGATAGGCTTTTCTTCAGGAACTACCGCCGACAACTCCAAAGCGGTCATTCATTATCATCGCGACATGTTGATCGCGTGTCAGGCTGCGGGACAGCGAGTTTTTAAAATCACTGAAAATGACCGCTTAATAGGCAGCCCTTCGCTGGCGTTTGGATTTGGCCTAGGTTCACTTTTACTTTCCGCGCTCTACTGCCGGGCTTCAACAGTGTTATTGGAAGGCCCAACGCCTATTGAGTTACTAGAGAATATCGAACGTCATCGCCCAACTTTAATGTTTACCTCACCACAGGCCTACCAAGCCATGGAAGCGCAATGTGACAATTACGACATTTCCAGTTTGAGGTTTTGTACTGCCAGCGGTGAGCACGTAATGCCTTCCATTTGGCAGTCATGGAAAGATAAGACTGGCATTGCGCTTTTCCATGGCATTGGCAGTACTGAGATGCTGTTTCTCTTCTTAGGTCCTGATATCGATGACATACAGCGCGGCCGAATAGGCAAGCCAATTTACGGTTACGAAGCTAAGGTCGTTGACAAAAATGGACATGAGTTGCCCATCAATACCGTTGGGTTACTCGCAGTTCGCGGTCCACTAGGTTGTCGCTACCTCTCAGACGAGCGACAAAAGAATTACGTGATCAATGGCTGGAATGTCACCGATGATTGTGTGCTCAGAGATGAACAAGGGCATTACTGGTTTCATGGTAGAGCTGAAAACGAAGTTATCACAGATTCTGGACGTCTTAATTTGCTGGAATTGGAAAATGCACTGTCTACCCATGACATTGTTGCGGAATGTGCGGTGGTACAAGATCGAGCAAAATCATCGATCCACGCACATGTCATTTTGGATAAGTCTGCTGAAATTGACCGCTTCGAATTAGAAATCAGTCTCAAAGAACATATAAAAATGACAATCGACGCACAGTATTGCCCCGAAACCATCACATTCATTGATGCGTTCCCGCGTACGCCGTCAGGAAAAATACAACGTCATAAGTTACAAGCTTAAGTGAGTAGATAGGCGTAGGTAATGGTATCCATGTATAGCCAACTAAAACATTGGTATTTGAAACAACAGCGAGGTCAAAGCGCGCTTGTACAGTTTCGCATAGCGATGCTAGCAACCATGGATGCCGTGATACGTCTTTTTAACGCTATTCAGGGTATATCTCCCGGCGTATCCGCACATGGGCAAGGCAAAAATAAAAATGACTCAACTTCGGAAATAGCGACTCATCACTTTAACAAAAAGCCACGATATCGCTCGACACAGTCGATAAGTATTCCGGTAAATATGTCCACCCGCACTCGGATGTTATTTAGCACTTACCAAGTTAAAAATTGCGCACCTTTGGGGTCTTAAAAACACCGCCCCACATGTCGTATTTTAAGGATAAATAATGAAACAAGAACAAGAAAAAAAACAACTCATTGACACATGTGGTGCTCCTCTTTGGGAGTCTGTGATCGACTTTATCGCTCCGTTTAAGAAAAAAGAGCTCTTTGCTACACCAGCAGATGACAACACCTTAGACGTCATCACAGGAACCAACTTAATCGAACACACTCAGCGACTTGGAAGTGTGTTATCCAGTATGTTGGGATCACAGCAAAAAATCATTATTCTATTTCCGCAGGGGATGGAGTATGTCTACAGCCTTTTGGCGTGTTGGTATGCGAACCTAGCCATCATCCCAATCCCCCTTGGTGACTTGACACAAAAAGACAAGCTATCCGAAACTCTAGACCGTATCATTGCTGATTCAGCAGCAACTTGCATTCTTACCAATACGGAAATATCTCAACAACTTGCTGAATCTGAAAAGCTAAAAGATACACAGGTATTAGACATCAATCAGCTCAATTGCGATGATCAAAAAATCACTCTCGAGCGTCCTAAGCAACCCGACGATCTCGCAATTTTACTCTATAGCTCTGGATCAAATTCTCAACCAAAAGGGGTGCAAATTCCCCATCAGAGTTTAGAGTCACAAATAAATATCGGCGCGCAGCAATGGGAGATCAACGGAGATAGTCGGATCACTTCATGGATGCCTCAGTTTCATAGCTTTGGCTTAGTGTTTGGTATTTTAGCGCCGCTATCAAGAGGCGCTTTTAGCGTCATATTTGATGCCAAATACTTCTTGTTGCAGCCAAATTTGTGGTTTGAACGTATTTCACTGTACCAGGCAACCCACACCGCAGCACCTAACTTTGCCCTTGATTACTGCGTGAACAAAGTAAACATCGATGCATTTTTATCATCAGAGCAAAAGCCTTTGGCATCCCTCAAGGCCATTGTCTGCGGGGGCGAGCCTTTTAACTATGATAGCTATGTGAATTTCAATACACGCTTTGAATGCCTCGGCCTCAACCCCAATGCCGTGACTTGTTGTTATGGTCTCTCTGAAGTTTGCTCAGTCGTGTCCGGCGACATCAACAGCAAAGAACGTTTTATGTCGTTAGACATAGAGTCTTTGGAACAAGACAAAGTCCAACCCACTGAGCGCGCCAATAAGGCTAAAACGGTGGCCAGTTGCGGCAAGATAAGTGGTGACACGTCTGTGACGATTGTCGAAAAAGGCACGCTGACACCATGTAAAAAAGGCATGGTAGGCGAAATATTAGTGCATTCACCGTCTATTGCTGCTGGGTATCTCAATAGACCAGATGAATCAAGCTCGACCTTCAGTGCAAAAGTGGCTAATTCAGAGAAAAACTTCCTTAGAACAGGTGATTTAGGCTTTGTAGAAGACGGCTACCTCTATGTAGTTGGCAGGGAAAAAGACGTCATCATTATCAATGGTAAAAACCACCACCCTATTGATATTGAAGCTTCAATTAAGCGCCACGTAGACTACCTAAAGCTTGCCATGATTGTCTTTTCACAAGTGATCGATAACGAAGAGAAAGTCATTGTGGTACAAGAGGTCAAGGATGGATTAAGCCAAGCAGACTATCACGCCATCGTCGCCGATATTAAACAGGCCATAGCTCAAAATCACAGTATCAGAGCCCATGAAATTCATTTAGTTCCTGAAAAGACAATCCCCAGAACGGGCAGCGGAAAAATCCAAAAACAGGCATGTCGAAACTTGCGCAAAGCCGATACACTGCCTGCATATTATTGCGATACAGCGCACCAAACGACAGCAACAAATACTGCAACAGCGCCTGACAGTGCTAACATCGCAGCTATCATAGAGACTTTGAAAAATACAGTTTTTGCATCAGAGCTAAACCTAACTCAACAGGATCTTGCCAATGTTGATGACTTAAGCGCCATTATGTTGGATTCAATTCAATACGTCGTCATTGCGAAAAAAATTGAAGAAGTCTTTAAAACCGCATTTGCTCCGGTCATGCTGTTTAAATACCCGAGCTTTAGCCAGCTTGCTGGCCACTTGCACGAAGCGCTAAGCTCACTTAGTCAATCAACAGAGGTGCAAAACGATGTCGTTGAAGGCCAGCATCAAGAGGCAGATCAGCACAAATATAACGAACAGGACAAAGACGCGATAGCCATTGTTGGTATGAGTGGCCACTTCCCTGGCGGCGCAACCGATCTCGACCTCTTTTGGGACAACTTGATCCACCAAAACGACAGTATTTCAGCCATACCAACAAACAGACAAGCGTTCTCTCGAGATAAAAAAGCGTCTGAACTCAATGGTTTTCCAAACCGAGGCGGCTTTTTATACGACATAGATACCTTTGATGCGGAATTTTTTGGCATTTCTCCTCTTGAAGCCAATAGTATGGATCCGCAGCAGCGTAAAGTGATGGAGATGACATGGAGCGTGTTCGAAAGTGCAGGACACAACCCCAAGCAATTAGCCGATCAAAATGTCGGGCTATTTATCGGTGCCCATAACAATGATTATCTAGAGTTGACCTTGGCGCAGCCTGAACTTACCGAAAAATATGGAGCCTATCTAGACTCAGGTGTACACATGAGCATGATAGCTAATCGCGCTTCAAGGTGGTTTGACTTTAACGGTCCAAGTGAAGTCATCAATACAGCTTGCTCAAGCTCTTTGGTTGCTGTACATCACGCCGTGGAGTCAATTAAAAACGGCACCTGTAACCTTGCTGTCGCCGGGGGGATAAATCTAATTTTAACACCGCGCGTCTACAAAGCAGCCCACAGCGCTGGCATGTTGTCGGCTGATGGTTCATGTAAAACGTTTGATGAAAAGGCCAATGGATTTGTGCGTGCAGAAGGATACGGCGCTGTATTACTCAAGCCTTACCATCAGGCAATCAAGGACAATGATACAATCTATGGCGTTATTAGGTCCGCTGTGACCAATCATGATGGCAAATCTAACTCGTTGCGCGCGCCGAATCTCGACAGCCAAACTCAGCTGATAAAGTCAGCCTACCAAGCTGCAAATATAGCCCCGGAATCTGTGAGCTATATAGAAGCCCACGGTACAGGCACGCCTTTAGGTGATCCAATTGAAACTGAAGCATTAAAAGAAGCATTTAACGCTTTATCTGACACTTTGCCACATCAATATTGTGGCCTAGGCACTGCAAAAACCAATATTGGCCATTGTGAGTCTGCCGCTGGGATCGCGGGGTTAATCAAGGTGTTGCTATCAATGAAGCACCAGACGCTGCCCGGTGTACTGCATTTCAACCAACTTAATCCATCGATTTCACTGCAACAAAGCCCATTTTACGTGGTTGATAAAACGCAACCTTGGCAGCGTTTGACAGATGCGAGCGGTGAGCCGATCCCCTTGCGTGCAGGGATCAGCTCATTCGGTTTTGGCGGTGTCAATGCCCACGTAGTCGTTGAAGAGCCAATAGCAGATAACGTCGTGGCAAGCAGCAACCATGAAGCTGCTGCACAGTTAATTTTACTGTCGGCTAAAACCCCTGAGCAGCTGATGGAGGTTGCCAGTGGATTGCATAGTCATTTGATCAGACAAAGTATCAATGACACCTTTAATAGCCAGCAAACACTGCTTGATATTGCCTATACCTTGCAAGTAGGCCGCCATGACATGCAAGAGCGCCTGGCCATCATCGTCGATACGCCAATTAAATTAATGGATGCCTTATATCAATTTTTATCCGGCACATCGAAGCGCGGTAACTTCTACCGAGGGGCGGTAGATAAAGAGCTAGAGTCGCTCAATTGGGATTCAGATGAAGGACTAACAACAGCCTTTAATCATTGGTTTGAAGTCAAAGCGCTGCATAAAGTCGCGAGCTTCTGGGTACGCGGTGCAACCCCTTCTTCATGGCACTCACTGCATAAAAACACGCGCCCTAAACGCATCAACTTGCCGTCGTATCCATTTACGCAAAGTCGTTATTGGCTACCAGATTTACCCAAGCTCAGCTCAATGCAGCCAGATGCTGTTAATGCTTCGCACACCCAGAAGCCTTTACCACAGGCAGCCCGAGTAGCGGTCACTGATGACATCACGCAGAATGTTCTGAGTGCCGTTTCAGAGAGTACCGAACTGCCAATTCAAAATATCAACACATCTGTGGACTTGGGCCAACTTGGTGTTGATTCAATTCTGCGTTTAAAGATAACCAATCAATTGATCAAGATGTACCCAGACTGTTCGATAGAGGTCACTGAGATATTGGTCTTGCAAACCATCGATGACATAGTCCAACTGCTTCAAGAAAAAACCGGCAAAACTGGTGTCACTGTGACCAAAAAGTCAGTGGTTAAGTCATCAGCCAAGCAGCAGAGCTCAGCCCAAAACGGCCTCAGCCACACCATAAAAGAGATGGTCTCCCGTCATACAGATCACGCCATTAAAGCGTTGGATCCGTCTCTCGACCTGACTGAGTTAGGCGTGGATTCCATTACTCGACTCAAGCTCACAAACGACATTATCCAAGCGTTTCCAGCGCTGTCGTTAGAACCAGCTCAGCTGTTACCACTATCAACCATCAATGAGATATCCGAGTTGCTAAACAAAGCGACTGCACAAACGGCTATACAGAGCGAGCGCGCAGTCACACAAGTGCCAGAGTATGATGAAAATGCCTATAAAGCCCTGCAAGAGATCAGCCACAATCTTAAACAGCACGCTGGCAACATCATCATCAAGAACGTCAAACCTGATCTTGACGACGCCAATACATTGCGAGCTGACACCATCGTTTGCGAGGACCACCCATTTTTTAATGATCACCCGCTCGACCATATAACAGGCGTGCAATTAATTGAGTCAACGATGCAATTAATTAAAGCCTCAGAGCTGAACCGCACAAATGCATCTGAGTATTATACTCAGGCTTTGACCATTCAATTTGATGCTTTTTGCGAACACGATAGCGCAGAGTTATTCTGTACCGAGGTGAATGATGACCAGATCACCGGGTCAAAATCCTTCTCAACTCGAGTAACCCAGTTTGATAAAAATATTTGTCAGGCCAAGGTTACCATTCAACAGATTTCCTCTTCTGCTGATGCGCCGTTGTCTGACTCTGCCTTGGCTGATGATGCCAGTCCATGTGATCGCAGCACCGTGAATAAACACAATGGTGATAACGTATTTATCAGCACTGCGACATCTGCCTGGGATCAGTCCGGTGTATGGTTTATGCCGAATCATTCGGACACTATTTTCAACGACAATAGTGCAGGCGTCATTGATGTGACACACCTCATTGAAGGGTGCAGACAGCATCAGCGCTCAATGGGCAAGTTGCTGTCATCTCAAAGCACCGCACAAGATAGCGCTTCCAATGCATCAGCCGCTCTCAAAGAGGGGGTGGGGATCTTGAAATCGCTTGAAATTCGCTTACATAGAGCACTACAAAAACACGAGTCTATCTTTATCACCAATGGCGATATGAATGTGCTTGAGGTCGGCGGTAACCGCATCATTAATTGGCAAAGTGATCTGCTAGTTAACGGCGAAGTAGTAGGGATTTACAAAATGGAATCTCTCGCGCTCAGCAATGAAGTTTACCGCTCTTGGAGATCAGCAGAAGAAGAAAAAGTAGCAAGTTAACTGCAAAACCATCAACCCATCACTGATAAGACAATGTCTGTCTTGCTTGGTGGGTTGATTTAACAAACGGGCAAAAAATAGCTTTTTCTGTGGGCTTTTAGGTGTTAAAAAAACAGCGGCTTCTAGCACACACTTTTGGCGAGCGCTTCGTAGCCACAAGACAATAAAGGTTATTTTTCGCCCTTGATTATTTTAGGTGCGATAGCGCTATTTCGTACCAACCACCCTGCTCGGATTGCTCCGCGTCAGGCATGTTATAAATCACCCTAAAAACAAACTCGGGTGATAGCTGGAGATCGTTTTGCTAGATCGAGTAAAAACAATCGTTTGCTTTGCAATTCCTATCATTGCAGGCATGGTGTCTCAAAATGTCATGGTTGTGATTGATATGGCCATGGTGGGCACACTAGGCACGGACGCCTTAGCGGCCGTCGGTATTGCTTCTCAAGTTAACTTTGTGTCCTTTGCCCTACTGATCGGGCTCACCAGTGGAGTACTGACAATTTCTTCTCGTTTGCACGGTAAAGGCAATGACTCTGAAACCGCCATCCCACTCAATAGTGCGCTGCTTATCAGTGGTGTTATTGGTATTCCATTGTCTATTGCTCTGTATAATACGGTTCCATTGTTTTTCCCATTATTACATGATGATCCCAATGTCATCTTGCTGGGTAATGACTATTTGCAAGTGCGCGTTTTAGCCATCACAGCTGTTGCCATGACCTTGTCATTTAGAGGCTACTGGAGCGGTATTAAACGCCCGAAATTGTTCATGAACTCATTGTTTTTAATGCTTGTCTGCAATGTCGTACTCAACTATTTATTGATTTTTGGCAACTTGGGTTTTCCAAAAATGGGCGTGACAGGGGCTGGTGTGGCAACCTCCCTATCTCTGCTTATTGGCACCATTTACTGCTTTTATCTCGGGTTTAAGCACTCGAAACCAGCTGGTTTTTTCCAGCAGCTGCCAACCAAGACGCAGCTCCAACAAATTATAAATTTTTCGTTGCCACAAGGGCTGCAACAGCTTTTTCGGGCAATTGGTTTAACAGTGATGTTCATTATCATTGGAACCTTAGGCACTGACGAATTGGCAGTAGCGAATGTGTTGGTCAATGTTACGCTGGTTATGATCATACCCTGTATCGGCTTTGGCATAGCTGCAGCCTCTTTAGTTGGACAGGCATTAGGCCAAGACGCACCTGAAAAGGCGAAGCGCTGGGGGTGGGATACTGCAATGATAGGGGTACTGTTTATGTGCTCTATGAGCTTACCCATGGTGCTGTTTCCCGACCTCGTGTTATCCGCCTTTGTCCATGAGCAACATTTAGTCGACATGGCTAGGCTGCCTTTACAACTCGTATCTTTGCTATTGGCTGTTGATGCGGTCGGCGTGATCTTGCTTAATTCACTGCTTGGCGCAGGCGCCAGTAAACAGGTATTAAAAATATCCTTTAGTATCCAGTGGCTGGTTTTCTTACCGGCAGCTTGGATAGCCAGCCATCACTTCGGCATGGGACTATTGGCAATTTGGTGTTTGAATATCGCGTATCGCGCAATTCAAGCAGGTATTTTTGTCAAAATATGGCATCAAGGGCGCTGGAGTACGATCCAAATATAGGCAACGTACTGGCTAATAAACTCTTTTTAGACGTATTGCTTCGCTGTTGAATTTGAGTAAATACGTCTTCTTATTTTGTTATGCCTCAAATAAATAAAAATAAATTAACTGTGTAGACAAACCTCAAAGTTCAGATAAGTATATTCCTTGGCTTACAATTAAACAGGCCAAGGTATTACAGCACCAAATTTATAAACAAACCTTACCTTCTTTCAATGAACTCATCACTTCTTAATAAGCCAACCAAAACAGAGTAAAAAAACCAACAACACCAATTTAAAAAACGTGAATATAACGGTCAAAAAAAGCCCACACACTGAGCTAAAAATGACATAAAACTGAAACAAAATCAGATAAATAAAAAATCACTGTCAATATTTACAGCTTGAATATAATTATTTTAAATCAAATTAAAAATAATTATAAAACACACTTTACAGCTTAAAATTATTGAATTAATCTTTGGAATAAATAAGTGAGCAAACAACATTATTAATAATAAAGTGGTGTATGGAATATTTTAATGAGGTTCCCTTTGAGGAACTTAGTTTCAATAAAAAAGGATTGCTACCCTCTTTAATACATAACGAAGACGGAGTATTAAAGTACAGCTCTCCTTACGAAATTTCATGGCAAAGTCTAGAGTTGTTATTTTCACATAATACTCTAAGAAAAAGATTATCAGATAATTTATGTCTTTTGATAAGCGATTTGCAAAACAGTGAAATCCATATTGCGCGCATTTTTATAGGTGGGTCCTTTATTTCAACAAAGCCTGATCCAGATGATTTAGACATTTTGATCTTCTGGCATCCAAAAGAAAGAATAAATAATAGGCAAGAGTTAGAAGGTTACTTAGAAAGTAATGCCCATTTATTTGATAAAGAATCAATATCTAAAAAGTACAGGATTCAAGTTCATTTTCATGGACTTCTTGGTCCACTGGATACAGCTATTAATATAGCGTCAAAGTGGACGATACTAAATTCTCACTCTAGAGAATATGATTGCATGAGGGGTATTGTTAGCATTACCCATAGCAATTTAAATAATATTAATAATTAAAGGAGTTAAATATGTCATTTTGTTTTGGTAAAGATACAAGCACTTTAGTTTCACAAGAAAACGCTGTAGAAGCATGGGGCGGTGAACTAAAATCAGTTAAGAACGTAGAGATCAACAACGAAGCACAAAAAGATAATCAACGTTCTGGCACGCTTGACCTAAGTGTTAACACTCTAAACGTATAGAGTCTGACTTTACACTAATTATGGTGTAAATAGCTGCACTATCACATTCATATAAAAACAAAATGTGATAGTGCTATTTTCTTACATACCCTTCTTTTAAAACTACGAAGAAACCACCTACCCCCATTAGCCACAAAATTTATTAAACAGCTAAAGCACGGTTAAATATTACAGTAAAAAAGAAAGTTAAATTATATTAAATTTAAAACACACTAAAACCAACACAGCAACCAAACCAATATAAAAACATCATTGTTTTTAGTAGAGTAAAAGTTCTCTTTAAAATAAAAAGGGTAATTAAATGCTTAATAAAACTAAGCTTATAGATGAGATTAACAACATAGATGATGTCCAAGAGCACATTCTGTCTCCCCAGCTGAACACGCAACAGCAGTGTGATTATTTACACCACCTTTTTTCTAAGTTTGTTAACAGTGAGCCGACGACAAAACTGCTTGATGTAGGCTGTGGATATGGTCGCCATGCACTCATCCTCTCTGAATTTAATTACGATATCACGGGTGTTGACTTGAGCGAGTCAGCTATTTCAAGAGCAGTGAGTAAACTGGAAGGACGTGCCAACCCAACTTTCATTGTGGATAACATCGCATCGTTTAAATCTGATACCCAGTTTGACGGCGCTTATGCACACAACTCCGTTTTATGTTACGTAGATCCAGAACTTGTTCCCACTGTTTTGCAAAACATATCTGATCATTTAAAGCCCAAAGGGATATTTATTTTTGATTACTATTACCCAATTAACTTGTTGGCTCAAGGGGACTACTTGCATGATATTGAGCATGCCTCAAGCTTTGAAGGCATCGACTTGTCAATCAACATCAAAAACTCAATTGACACCGAAATACAGCAACACACTTCAGATATTCATTACGTATTAAAAACGCAAGATCAGGAAAAGTCATTTACTTTAAAAGACGCTCTCCATTACTGGGAGCCTGAAGAAATGCATGAGATGCTGCTAAATAACGGCTTTAGTCGAGTCCTCCTAGTAGACCGAGAGACAAAACAGGCAATATCCCCAACCACCAAAGGCATTTTGGTCCTTGCTGAAAAGTAGCTTTCTTTACGCCTCACCGTATCGCTACTAGGCTCAGTTAAGCCTGATAGCGATAGTCACTCAACCCGACAGCCATAATTACACAAACTTTGTCGCTAACACCCATGAAAAGTCATACTTCAAAGCGCAGCCAATCAAGGTAGCAATTTTCGACCTGTTAGTTAAACGACACTGAAAGGAATTGTGGTTCTGAAATTTACAGGCTTTATTGTATTTCGCAACTTAATAAACTGCTTTACGTAAATCAGATCTCGTTTGTGCCAGTCGACTTTATCTAGTCATTTCGTACGTTGCTGGGTATATGATTGATTAAATGACAAAAGCCACTTTATAGTGAAAAAGTAATCTAAGGCTAAATGCTCTAGAGCAGACTTGGAAACTTATGTATAAATTCATATAAAGAAACACGATTAATGATTCTTTATATGAAAACGCGTATTACTTTGATTTTAAAACCACCCAGACAACCTGTTGAGATTGAGCCCTCTCAGAAAGGTCTGGCGCAGTTACTTAACTAGCGTTACGCTTGACTACTTTTATTCGACTGAATCATATTCTAGTCCCTCTTTTTCTCGTTCTTCTGCTTTTATTGCATAGGTAAAAATTGCGCCGCACATCACAACATGGAGCAAAAGCATAGTATTATCACGTACATAGAGTTTGAAATAAGGGACATCAATCCAGAAATATTTATAAGCCAATATTTCCAGCCAAGCGATTAAGTTGATAAAACCCCCAAAAACCATAATGAGTATGATCCCGCATTCTTGCATTGAGAAGGTTTGCCTTTTATACACTAGAAAAAAATATTCAACATTAGTCTTTCTGTACAAAAATAACGCAAGCTGTCTGCGATAAACAATGGGTAAAATAAAGGCAAGACACATCACAAGATCAGCCAAATAAAAATGAGTTTTCCACTGCATCTTTATAGGTGTAAATGATATGTTCAATAAATCAATCACCGCATAACATATTAAAAACCATCTCGCCGTAGGTACTTTCCAAGTTAAAACCAAAGATAAAGCAATAACCGTCAGGGGCATAAATTCAATGACTGCGTAAATTTCTTTCATTACAAAGCTACTCCTTTTTTTGCTTTATATCTGATGTGGATTTGATGTCAGGTGGGCTCGTTATATCAAAAACAGCCGAAAGATCTTTGCCAAAAATTAAAAATAGCTCAAAGAGTTGCGTAAAAGTCATATCTGTTTTACCCGACTCATAGTTTGATATGGTCGCTTGATCGACCCCAAGTTTTCTGCCTAGCTGCTCTTGAGTCCATCGTTTTTCTTTTCTCAACCGCCTCATCGAACGCTGAACATATGCTCGGAAATTTTCAGTTTTTATCCTTCGTGAACTAGATCCCACACCCATTTCTCCTCCTTAATACATTTTAATAAATTATCAGTCCCCTCGTTTAAACTCAACACAAAATTAACAAAAACCCTTAAAAATTAGCATTTTATAAAAACTTTCATAAATAGAAAAAGGATGAGAAGTACAACAAGCACTCATAACCCTGGCTAAATACCAAACTAAAACTCTATTTTTTGGAGTTTGAAGGGACTTACAGTGAAGCTTTGTGGCTAGCAAAACTACAAACACAAAAAAAGGCGCTTACGCGCCTTTTTGTGGGCTTAAAATTTAGTATCATCATATAGTTAGCCATCTTCTTTGGCTAACAACGAAGATATCAAAAAATAAGTTTCATCACACACCGATTTATCAGATTCCAAATCTGGTCAATTTCATAAATTAAAGTATCATCGCCTGCACCAAAACCATACGAGATATAAATAAAATCTAGTGAAATTCCGATAAGAATTATGCACCAATTCATACTAACTGAAAGGGTTCGTCAGAGCTTGATGCCTAAAATCAACTATCGCGCTCGCGATGACATAATTGCGAAAATGATCAAATAAACACTTCGGATAACCAATCGCCCCACTTTCATTTTTCACTGGACACCCACTAAACACCAACTGCTTTTCCATGCATATCCGCAACTAGCAAAATGGACACTCCTGATGAAGTCCTATTGTAATCACGCCACAACCCTTTCACTTCTGAATATTACATCCACTTCCAAACAAAAGCACATAAAGTAATGTGCTTAACACATAAAGTAATGTGCTATTTTTGTTTTTGTGATATAGTTCACACTAATGAAATACCAAGAATTTAAACGTCAATTATTAAAAGCGGGACTGACAGTCAGAGCTTTCGCTGAACTGATAAAACAATCGCCAAATTCGATTACAAACTATGCTGGCATTGACAAAGTTCCATCGCACTTATCCATCATTGCGGTGCTATTAGCTGAAATGAAAGAGGCAGGTATTGATTACAAAACAGCTATTCATCGGCTGGAACTACAAACGAATAAACCCCGCGGTCGTAGCATCAATAGAAAGTCAAAAACTGGAGAGCAGGATTGATGAATCAAATAGTTAGTTACTGGATTGAGGATAAGCATTACATCCGCGAAGTACCGCCAGCAGATGGTGAAGTTATGCCAGGATTAAACTGGGGAAAACATGGAAACCTATTCACACCTGCATATTGGCTATCCCAGTATTGGATGGCAAAGCTAGATGAAGCGGATTTTTCTCCCTATAAAACAACAAACCTTATAGATGAAATTGTATTTTGTATGTTGGGTGGCTTTGGGATTACAGCGGATCTATCGATGGCAGCCTTCCAGTGTTGTAAATCGAAAGGATTAATTGACAACAAAGTTACCGTAATTTCGGAATGGGAAAATGCATTAAGTGAGAAACTAGAAGTCAATGGGCGTCTTGTTAAGTACCGATATCCAAAGCAAAAATCCAAATACCTTGCTTCAGCGATGCAATTTATAAGTAACAACGATGTTATGTCATTACGAGGTAAGCAGCTTAGAGATGAACTGTTAAAGATAAATGGTGTTGGCTACAAAACAGCCGGTTGGATTGCACGAAATTTCTCTGATGCTGATGATGTGGCAATACTTGATATCCATTTGGTCCGCGCTGGCGTAATTTGTGGTTTTTTCAATAAAGAACAACGAGTAGAACGCGATTACATGACTATGGAAAAACAATTTATAGATTTTTGCCATGCAATTGGTACGCGGCCATCTGTGCTAGATTGTCTTATTTGGGATCAAATGAGAGATTTTGGTGGATTTGCACTCGATATATATAACTCGATGTTAGGCACAAAAATAACTGTGAAAAAGCCGATACAAAATACACCGAGTCAACTTCAGTTGTTTTCAAATGCTATATGAATTCGGTATTACCTCAATACACCAAACTGAGACAACACTCTTGAATGTTTGTAGCATCCCTGACAATGACCGCAGCTCAAATCTGCTTTGTGGCATGAATGCGACCATCCTAAAATGTCCATAGGTATGTTGGAGTGTTCAATTAACTCAGCTGTCGTCATGTGTTGGGCTGGAGCAACAACAGACAAAGCGCCCTCTTGAAGCATTAATAGGTGATTCATTGCTTTAACAAACTCCACACTACCATCTTTGTGACGACAATCAGTAGCCACACTGCCTATAAGAATACGTTGAAATCCCATTTTCATTGCAACCATCGATGCAATAGTGATTAAGTACTGATTCCTGAATGGCCAAAACTCCGGATGCTCAGATTGATATGCATAAACGCCATTTGGCGCCATATCGCCAAAACCAAATTTACTAATATCAGCCTGGTAAGCTAAGTGTTTTAAGCCTAATAAATTACTTATTTCTATTGCTGAAGCGAGCTCAGCTCTTGCTGGCCTTTGCCCATAATCAATAGTCAAGCAAAGATCCGGTTTACAAAGAGAGGCTAATGCAGCAGAATCCAGTCCACCGGACATCAAGAGTAAGTCAGACATCGCCCATAAGGTGCCAACAGGTTGAATAAATAGCCGTTGCAAAGTCATCAGTAACTTCACAGCCAGAACCTATTATCATGGTGAGGTCCGATGCTGAAACATTCTCAGCCACAACAACTACAGGAATATCTAGTGCGCGAGCATAACCTATCTCAAAAACGGTCCCAGGATCGAGGCCATCAAGTATCGCGAAAACAATACCCGATTCCTGCAATGCTTTAAGATCAGCAGAAGCAACTGTATTTACATCACCTTCTCCCACATCGTGAATAGGTGAGAATACATTAAAGCCAAAGTCTCGTAATATACTTCTTGCCTCATCAACTAACCATTGCTGAGCAGTATTGAAAAATGGACCTGCAAGATAAATTTGAGTTTTGGGAATAGCTCGAATGCCTTTTTGAGAATAACTTAATTTATTTTGCAATGATTCAGCTAGCATGCGCTCCAATAAAGCAGGAGAAATCACGTCTATACCTGATTCTACATACTTAGAAACGGCACAAGAGGCAAACCATGCCGCATCAAAAGGATCAACATCCTTAAGCAACCAAGCATAACCAAATGAAGCGGTGAAAATATCACCTGAACCAATTTTGAAAACCCTTTTAGATGGAAAAGGCGAAATCCATTGTTTTCGTGTGTTCGTAGCAACTATAGCGCCTTGTGCTCCACATTTGATGATTACAACGTCTGCTCTATCAAGTAGCTTGGAAGCAATTTGTTCTGGCTCTGATTCGCCAGTTAAAGCAATACCTTCAGATATTGACGCCACTATTGCTAAAGACTTAGCAGTAGAGCCATTGATTTCAAATGCCGTGGCATTACTTCCATCTTGAGGATCATAAACAACTTTCTTACCGTGTAATACTGATCGGCCTTCAAGCATACCAAATACTATTGCATTAGCTGTATGAACTGCTGGAGATTTTTGACGGGGAGAAAACGAAGTTTTATTTAGTTTAAATATCCGAGGAGATGATAGTGGATGTCGATATCTGAACCAAAAGTCATGCTCCGCAGACGTGTAGTTCAACTGAAATTTGAACGCCTCTGATAGTCTTCGAAACTCAGGTTCAAGCTGCGGACCTAAGTGGGTGTTCAATGTTACAGAAACACCTCCACTCGCCAAAAATATAGCAGCCCTACCGCCACTACCTCGCGTCAATGTTATCCGAGGATAACCGCATTCCTCACCGTAGACGCCACCAACTACTGTAATATGACCAGCATTCATACAGAATGAACCTGTACAGTACAAATGCCACCATTTAGTGCAACAACATCTGCTTCATAAACAAAACCTTGCATCATACACTGTATTAAACGAGGTACGTTAGGCCCTGTTAAAGTGCCGGCAATACTTCCTTTATTCAAAACATGTACAGACGGAGGGGGTCCCTGAATGAGGCTAAGCAGAAGCTTTTGGCCTACTTGCAATGAGCTAATAACTGCAGGCTGCGGCGAAGCAATATCCGCACGAAAAGCTAATCTCTCACATGGATTACTCGGTGTTGTAGGTGTCCAACCACCACCAGATCCGCCCATAAAACTGTCCTTATTAAAATATATAGCACAGTCAAAATATCTGATTTAGGTAGAAAATGCAATCTTCAGAATAAGAGCAATTATTGACAACGTGTTGTTTTACACGGTGTTTGGCCGCCTGAATTATCAACGATAATGTGATCTTCTTATTTACTAGCCAACAAAAGTTTGGGATAAAAATTTAGTTTGAGATTTTCCGCCATCTATGTAACTCTAGCGGTGGTATTGAAACAATTAATTAACTTTGCAACCCACTAAATATTCTAGGCGCGTAAGGTGAATCACGAAGTTGTATTCTACTGAATATATAATATTCGCTGGATAGCATAGGGTTATGCGTGTGTTGCAGTCCATCTAACAAATAGGACTTCAACTCTTGTATACCGAAGAATTAAATCAATTACACCAGTGGTTTGACACGAAAGAGCAAAATGAGCTTCGAAATGTCTGCCGGTTTTTTGCCTCCCCACTAAAGCTCGAACCTAACGACCCACTATTACAGCAGTTAGAGTTAAAAACTGATATTAATTGGTCAATAGTTCTACATGAGCTTAGCCGATTTCCAGCCCCCCCCGAAATGCGCCACTCATTGATGCGTTATCTCACAGGAATTCTCGCTTTCATGCGGCGTGCCACTGAACCATGTGGAGATTGGTTACCTGAGCCAAGCAACGCCTATTTGATGATGCAGCGTCCCGCGGAGAATGCCTCGTGGCTTAATCTTTTTCTAAAAAAGCCGTTACCTGAAACACCGGAGAAATGGACTAATGCAGCTTCGTTGCCGTTAGGCGAGTGGATTCCATTTGAACTTTTGTCTGGCGATGAAAAAGGGCTGGCAGAGCTAATCCCCGTTTTTTCTCATGCTCTGTTAATTGACAACCAAGAACTTCAGCCAGATCTAGACTACCTATTACGTCTGCCTCTAATCCAGGAAATATCAAATCTTCGAGACCAGATCGAAGAAGAAATCTATCAGACCCTACAAGCTCAGTGTGATTCGCTTTGCAGCGAAGGCCTCACAACAGAACAAATTGAACACTATTACACCCAAGTTAGATTTTTCTTTAGCTCACAACCTGTATTTACTAGTTGGCAGCAAGCTGATAATGCTTTGAAAGCCTATTTATTAGATGGCGATGCAGCACTAATGGTCGTACCAGCAGAATACCGACGTCGTCTCCTGAACAAAGCTCTTGTGCAGGTACCTCATGATGGAAAAAAACTGCCTCTATGCCCCTCTACAGGTATCCCCCTATGGAAAGATTATCAACACCAGTGGCAAACAATAAGTCGCGATCCCCAGATCAGACAAAAAGTAACCGCGGAAATATTGTTGCCAATAATGGATGAGGCTTACATTAACTTGACTAATTATTATCAACTTCACCCACAAATAATTCGTGATTGGTACCTTCCTGGCCAACTGGAATTAAAAATAGCTGAGGTTGCTGAAAAAGCTGGCTGGATAGTTACTCTTTGGCCTAAACGGGATCAGGTTGATGTGCTTTGTAAGCACCCAGAATCGAGCCTGTCACTTGCTATTGATGGAAAAGATTGGCGTAACGCTTATTTACTTGGACGTAGTTTCAATGGTTTTAAATCATATAGTGACCCATCCCAATACTTGGGATTAGTAGTGGTACCTGATTATCAACTTGCTCAGCCAAAATACAAAGAACGCTTCAGAGGAGGGCAAATCCATCAAGGAGTTAAAACTCTAATGGTGGATTTGAAAACATTCAGCAAGTTAGTTGAGGAACCAGCGAAAATTAACACGGCACTGAAAGCTGAAGGTGTGGCATGAAAACAATAACCTTTATTCGTGATGCCCACCGCGACTTCTTACCGGATGATATTGGTAACGAGTTGAGTGCGAGCCAAATTCTACAGATCGAAGCCGCTTTGCAGTTTTGCTCACAATTTCTATCACATGAAAATGGTGATACTCGGCTAGTCCCCATATTAAGTGAAAATTTGCCGCGGCTAGTTGATTGGCGAGAGACGGGCGGAGCTTCTCGACTTCGCAGTTTATTACTGTTATTACCAAAAATGAGTAACCAGGCTTGGCGCAATAGCTTGTTAACTTATCAGAAATTACCAATTGAGCATCGCTGCTTTGATATCCTAGATGATGGTAAGCGTTTTTCTCTATTGGAAGTGGGGGATGATGCCCGAAAGGAGTTTCTAGCATCTATTTTTGACACAATCATTGATACTGACCCTGTTTTGGTGAACTACCTAGAAGAGGAACGTGACGGGCTCGAGAATAATAGCGTGCGAGTACGCTACTTTCGCTCAGGCAAACAGCTTGAACTGACTTACCGCATTCCAAAGGCACTGTATCGACGAGCTAGCGAAGTAAATTTACCAGAGCCCCGCCCGCGGAAAATGCCCCGTGAGCGTAGAGCAAACATTACTCTGACGAAATCGGAATTAGTTGCTCGAGGAGAACTTATTGATGCAATAGATAGAGAGGCAGGAAGAAAATCTCTTGAAATCGGTAAACGATGCGCCAATCTGGATTTGACAGGGGTAGGTAAAGCAGACGATCAGATATCACTTAAGCAACAGCCAGAACACATTGTGGGAAAACCCTCAGCAGGAAAATCAACATTAGTTCGCAGTATCGTACCTGAGTTAGCTGCCCGCGGGTACCGTATAGTAGTGTTAGTAAACAGTACAGCTCAAGCACAGATACAAGCAGAAGCCTTTTGTGCTCACGGAGTTAAAGCTACAGCTTGGTGTGGATGGCGTAACCGCGAGGAGCACGCAATGCGCCGCTACTTGAGTCAAGAAAAACGCATCCCTATTCGTGATGGTTTTCCAGATGCGGGTAATCTAGCTGGAGGATGCTTATTACGGGCATGTCAACAAGGTGATGAGGCAGAGTTATCACAGTTAGCAGCTTCACAAGAATTGCCACCGCCCGGCGCAAGCGATGGGATCTGTCAAGCTTTACACGATCCACGTAGACCTAATACCACCCCAAAAGCCTGTCCATTCCACACTATTTGTCCAAGCTATGCTCAAGAACGAGCAACCCTCGATGCTGATGTTGTGGTGATCACAGCACAAGCTCTGAATAGCATGCGACCTTCTCCTTTCTATTATCCTCAGTGCAGTACAATCATGGAGTGGATTACTGAATACATAGATGTCGTCATTGCTGACGAAGTCGATGGTATTCAGCAGATCCTAGATGATGCTCAGAGTTTAGAGCAGCAAATGTATGCTGGCGAGGCGTATGGCAATGTAATGGCCGAAATGACTAGCAAGCATAGTCGATTGAGGGCTGATGGCGGAGGTCACCAACAGCTCGAAGCATGCCTAAACGCTTCGACTACTCTAGAGCGCTATGTTAGATGGGGTGCAAATCTGATCGCAGACGCTAGTACACGAAATCTGGGAGCGTCTGTTTTCAAATATGGATATAATGAGCACACAATTCTCGCGGCTACGGCTTTAAATCTATACCGCAACAACAAAGCTCTTATGGGTAGCTGTTTGGGCCCAGCCTATCGCTCAATCAGTGACATCTTAGAGCTAACGACTGTAATTGAGCGAGAGTACGAAAGCCGCTTTAAAAACGATGTCGAATTCAGTTTTTATCAGCAAATCCCCCCTTGGCTTGAGAAAGAGCATGGAAGGTTCCCCACTCTGCACCTTGCCGCGGGCTGGTCTTTAGCTAGGTTAGCACATTATATTCAAAGCCATCTTCGCTCAGTAGAACGCCCAGAGTTAAACGCTCTTGAGTATTGTGCCAAATTGTGGAATGAAAGTTCAGAAACAGGTTCTCTCTGTGGCGGTCTTGAACTGTTTTTCCCCTGGATAGAGGCCGCTTTAACTGAAGGAGAAAAAAACGCTCGAGAACAGCAACGCCAGCAGTTAGCCAAAGATCTGCAAACTCTGTTGGTTATAGCGGTTATGACGCGTTTGGCTATACGTACATATGAACGGCTGAGCTACCCTGCTCAGCAATTGGTGGCAGAAGAGTTAGCGATGCCCGCGGCTATTGGTCAGGCCGCTCGACTTGAGCGACTCTACCGCGCCTCACTGCCTTCAACACTGATACAAGACTCTAGTCAGTTTGAGTACCGGCGGGAAGAGGGTAATCAGCACTCCATTATGTTCCGAAGATTGTTAGCCCCAGGCCGTAGCCTTTTATATCACTTACCGTATCTACGTGAAGCCGAGGGGGTATCCGGACCACACCTTTTAGTCTTATCAGGCACTAGTTATGGTGGTCGAAACATGCGTTACCCTGAAGGACATCCAAGTGCAAAGCAAGCTTATGAACCTTCGCTTGCATCTCCAGACTTCGATGTTGATATTCCAGTATCAGTGATCTTGGAACAACCAAAAACAGAAAGAGAGGCAATCACTGAGCGTTCAATTTTCGAACCACTGATGCTTGAGAACGAAAATGGCAAGGCTATACGTGTATCAGGCAGTGGCGCTTTTCGTGAAAAAAACGCAGTGCTTTTAGCTGCAGGTTTGCTTTCTCCAGCAGTAGGTGAAGCTAATTCTATGGTTGAGGGGCACTTTGCTGATGCTCAGCTACGGTGGGGAGATGAATTCAGTGGGCGACGTCGTGTGATGTTGGTAGCCAGTTCATACGACATGGTGAAAAAGTTAGTGCAAGAATTACCTGCACACCTTCCACCAAATCGTTGGACCTTAGTTGGTGTGCGCAAAGATGAATTTAAAATCCGAGACAAAGCTGGCTTATCAGATAACTGTTATTGGTTGAGCGCAGCCGACGTCGAGGCTTTTGGTGATTTCCCTGAAAATAGTGTATTGATTGCTCCGTTGTCAGTCATCAGTCGAGGCCACAATATTCTCTGTGAGAGTGTGGCCTTAGGTCGTAAGGTTGCAGCGATATCACATATCTATTTCCTAAATCGACCACATCCTCATCCAACTGATCAAAGTGCTTTGCGTGGTCTACACAATAGGAAGATAAACGCATTAAGTCTCTGTAGCTTTGAGCGACAAGCTAAGCCTGGTGAGAACACAGTCCAGTTAATGTCTCGATTGCGTAAAGAAGCGAAAATTCGTTATCAGAAGGCACTGCACCAACAGCTACCAATTACACAAATGGATGAAGAATCTCGATTACGAATTCTTTATCGTCCACTAGTGCAACTGTGGCAAACAATTTGCCGCGGGGTACGCGGCGGCGTACCTGTGTATGCTGGATTCACCGATGCGGCCTTTCACCCACAGAGCAGTACAGGGAGGAAAGATAATACAGCTAGCTCTCTACTTCTTGGTATTGATGAACTTCTTTCTCGCTTACTAGATGAAAAATGGAACCCTGATGCAGAGCTTGCAGAAAGGCTATTTGATACCCCGCGGGTAGCCTTTACCAAACTAAGAGGTGACTTAGTAAACCTTGCGGAGTCAATAAAGGACGATTGTATTGAAGAAAATAAATCGCCAGACATCGAATTACTCGATGACGGATATGAGGATGAAGATGAATATGTTGTGTAAACAAAACGAGGCTATCGAACGACTACAGCGCCCTAGCAATTTGAAACTAGATCTAAGCAAAAGAAGAGTTTCGCAGTTAAGACTTATGTCCTTTTTAGCTCCTCACAAGTCTATACAATTGGTGATTTATCGCCTTGGAGGTAAAGTTCTAGATCAGCTGTTACGACCTTTATTGGTTGAGGCCCGTTTATCGTCGGGCAGTGACAAGGAAGGTGATAAACGCTTTAAGTATCTTACTTATACATTGAGCAATGCATTGGCTTCACATGTTGATATGGCATGGCATAACACTACCCGTTATCTACCGACAGAAGATCGCTTTACAGATATAGAAGTCTTGGTTCTAGCCGAAAGCGATGCATCTTCGATACAGCAAAGATTGGTTGAAGCAGTGGTCAGCTGGCTCTCAGCAGATCTGTTACGAGATAGGTTAGGTGAACTGTTTAACGGTTACAGAGAGTGGCTAAGTGATGGTGTTGCACGAGAAGAAATAACCCTAACTCCACCCGCGGGTGGCGATCTGGTCGCTTACCCAGATGATCATCGCTATTTTCGAGCGATGGTTCTTACTACTGCTGAGAGATTAAGGCTATCCCCTGAAGTTGCAGCGTTATTGTCTCCGCGGGTGGCATTAGAGGAAGGGAGAGCTCCACTTCCAGCATTACGTGTCTCTTCGCAAGGAGTTGACCTTATTGGTGAACCAGAAATGAGGACCAGTGCCCGTTGGGTAAGTAATGTATTAAGAGTTCAACCTAAATCAGAAGTAGGGTACGGGCAATTATCAGTAAACTGCACTTTACATAGCCGGGTGTTTGGTGATCTAAAACCCCTGACTGCAAATGAAACCGCTCAGACCCGACAATTGATGCTGTATCGTCGTCAAAAAGATAAACTTATTATGCATCAATATCCATTTACGCTATCTGAGGATGGAGCTAATTTCGAGCAAGTTTATCCTAAACATGGTGAAGACTTAGCTGGTCGCAGTATCTGCCGACTATATCGAGCTGAAGCAGGCCCTGTTGCAGACCGAATTCCTTTGAAAGCTGGGCGATACCAAGACGTTCTAGCAATGCCCTTGTTAGCACAAGGACTAGGAGACAACGAAGTCGCTATTTATACAGGAGCAAGTGCGCCTGAAAGATATGATGTGTTTTCAGTTGTGATGCGAGCTCTAGCATCTGAAAACTATCATCCGTTACCAGAATTGTCTTTGTTATCGCAAATGATGCCAAGAAACTGCTCCAAGAACCTGCACGGGGTGAGTGTCTTTCGCCAGACTGCAATCACCGGCGATATCCAAGTATCACGAAGTCGGCGCAATTTGCTTACTGAATTTCTCCGCCAGAGGGGAGGTGCTATTAGTCTTCCTATAGTGTTAGTTGAAGGTCGAGCGCAAAATTTTGCTTGCTCAGGTAATGACTGGATGGTCGCTTTATCACGCTGGTCTGGTTTACAAACAGCTGAGCGATGGACAACTCCCCGACTTAACCGTGAATTCAAGTTGATGGAAAAAGGTCTAGCTAGTGTTGATCGATATGGAACCGGTAGTTGGACACTCTTCACTGGCCGTAGTGAAGATAACTCTCACTTACAGATACGAGCTGAGCTCCATTCACTACGAACTTTTGGCGATGATACATGCAAATTATTAATTAATGAAAGTGATTGGGACAGGCACTGGGTATGGACTATACATGCTGAAATCACTGATGAAATTGAGCACAGATCTACATTACCTCCCGTAATAGTTGATAGCACTGACAGTCTTAATTGTGTCTTAGACGAGCAATTAGCCTTCGAATCTCCAACTCCGGCAGCGCTCAAAATACGTCGTGAATTGTTGGCGAGTCAACTAGGAGTAAAAGTGGCCATTCCCGTATTTACCCTTCGTGAAGACTTGCGAACCGTCGTTTCTGAAGTATTGCGAGAGATCTTAGGTGAACCGAAACAAATTATATCAGATGCTCGTGGTGTAACATGGGAGTATGTCGAACTAAAAATTTGGTTAGGTTATTGGCCACAGGGTTCTGGAGATGTAGGGATTGGGCTAAGCTCACTCTTACCAAAAGTGTCAGGCTCTAAATGGCGCGAAGACCTAACAATGCATGGTCAGCAGCGCCAGCGTAGTTGGTTAAGACAGTTAGAGCCTTTAATGCAAGTAATGGATGGTTGGCAGGTTTTACCATTGATTGGACTACCTTGGGGTACACAGAATAGTTATACACGGGACCCAAAACCGTGGTTAAGAGATTTGTTCAACCGCTTAGGTTGGATGGCCAAGTTCATGCTTCAAACCAGGGAGGCTCCAGCAAGCGACAAACGCATGAAAGAAGAGCGGCAAAAGATCAGAGCTTCATTATTAGCCCAGCTAACCAACCATGGGGTTGCACCTCTAGATATCTCAGGCTTACTCCGTAACCAAACAGCAATAAGCAGCCTAGCAGGCCTCACTGTAATGAAGCACATGGGAGAGGTTATCCCTGTTGTATGGCGAGTCTCAGAAAAAAATATAACACAATTTGGTTTGAGGAATTCAGACGGTGGTGTTTGTTGGTTAAGCACTGTTGAGGCTGCCGAGAAATTAGCCTCTAGAGGTCGTTCATCTCCATTATCTTTGTCACGAGAGCGCAAGGTTCAACAAGAGCAGGCCTCTGTATTCTGGGAACAACTAGTTAATGAATTAGATCAAACCTCAACGCTGTTGTTAGTTAATGGCGAAGCAGTCCGCATGAGTTTTACACACTTCTTGAATCGCAGTTTTTCTTTTGATCGAACTAAAACCAAAAAGCTAATAGTAGTTAGGACCGATGCGGCGGACTTGCCCCAGTATTTCGCAAACGAGGAAGAGAAGTCCAAAGTATTAGTTAGTGGTTTCAGTGGTTTTTACAGCCACAAAGGGGAGCCACGGCGAAGTCTGTTACTAGCAGGTAAAGGAGCTAGTTCAATTCCATATAAGCGAAGTCAATTAGAAAATCGTTTCCTAGAATTAAGTAAACAACCGGTGCAATGGCCTGAACTCGAACCACTTCCTTTACTAGACTCAACGAATAAAGAAATAGAGCGAAAGACTGGTGCAGGCCAAGGCGCACAAATGCGCAAGCTGGTAGAATGTGTAATAACAGACTTACCCGATTCGATGAAGGACAACACTGAATTACAACAATACATTCATGGTTTAGTAAAGTCACTTCAAAACGCTCATATTGAATATCCTGAATGCACAAACCTCCCATATCCACTGCATGAACTTAGTGACTTTGCGGCAGATATGATAAAAATCACTCCTGTTCATGGAATAACCGCGCAGTTTCAGAAACAAAGGCCTTAGGAAAATTTTCTCAATATGGGAATGCAGATTATGAGTGTACGAGTACATATCGTCATCTGCATTTCCATGGAACAATAACGATCTTCAACTACAAACTGTTTATGCTAGGCATTCAAAGAATTCCCATGACAATCAATTTTCATTTTCCTGAAACACCCCAATTTTAAACAAGTAATTTATTCCCTTACTGCTTATTGACCACATACTTGCTTCATCACCTCGATTTCTTCGTTCCGATACCAGGGATTTTTCTTTCAACCTGTACAAAAGATTTGTGATATATAATTCGTTGTCTTTGAACCAGGATTTATCAAGACTATAAGAATCTGTGCCGTAACGATATTTTATTGCCAGTTCAACTAGGATATCTTGTTCTTCATTCGTTAGAAGCTCAACACGCCCTAATTCTCTTTCCGCTTCACTAGAAACAGATACCTCTTCCACTGGCACATTCATAAGATTCTTGTGACAAAGAAACCCCGTTACGACATCACTAACTTTTTGAATTGCTTCTATTAGACTTAATGAGAAAAACTCTCGTGAGTCATTGACTCTAACATCACGTAATACGTCATGAACCTTGGCTTCACACTGTTGCGCATGACTAACGGCAAAACAGGCTAAGAGCTCAAATGGAATAGGTACTCCGGTAGTATTTAGCTGCTCCATCCTTTGTTCAACAGATCCTGCGGTATACCCGATCTTAACTATCCCCGGCATGGCTTTGTTTTGTAATATGTAGACAAATCCTTTCATTGGTATCCCTTAAAAACTTAGTAACTCTTTCAAAAGACGATTTTTCCAACTATCCATCTGCTCCTCGGAAAACACGTTGTCGGTACTTCGCGGGTGAGCCACCTCTGCACTGGCGGTACAGTACTTGTTAAAGAATGTTTTGTCCGGCCAATGGAGGGACTTCCTAACCGTTTCACCCAGTATTTTCTCCAATGCATCTGAGTGCTTAATCCCGGGGCCGATGCCGAAAACCTTCGTCGATAAGGAATCACGATCCGATGTATCTATAACCTTGGTGAAAATTATTACCAATTTTGTGATTATCCGCTAAATTCCTTCTGTAACGAGGGTTTTAGCGGCGTTTATCACTTGTCATACTTTAAGTCATAATACATAAGTAACTATGATTAAAATGCGCCCAATTAAGTCATATTTTTAGGCGACATAACCACCCCGTTCATTGGTGAGTCTACATATAAAAGCTGTAGCTGACTTGGGGCTTTTCGTGTTCATTAACGTATTTCATGATTTCCCCTACTTTTTTAGCGCACTCAATTGTAATCGGTGTTCGCCCATCTAATTGGGTGTTATTCCAATTCATTTTAGTAAGACCCAACACCTCTTCACATAGATCTTCAATAGATGAATCATTTTCGCTCGCTATTATTCTTAGTGGGCTTGGTATATACATCCCTGGATACGTTTTGTAGAAATCCACGAACCCTCGTGTGTACAAAAGCCCTTCGTTTTCACTTATAGTGAGAAGCGTTCCCCGTTTAGGGGGATAGTTGGTTTCACCAAACAACCTTAAATCAGTCTCAGTTATTGAAACATAGTCCTTCGTCCTGATTGATTTTTCTTCAATTGCACGATTAAAACCTGCGATCTCACTAGCTCTGAATTGACTAGATTTATGTATTACGACACGAGCGGGCATCTGCATAAGGGCTTTGTCATATTCTGAAAGCGCATTATTTAAAAGTTCATATGCCTGCTCTTCCGTCATAAAAGGTCTTTTGTCTTCTTTGTCCAACGCTACAGGAGTCCCCCTAAGAATTACGCCGTGGCCAAACTCATCGAACACCTGCGCGAGACTAGTTGAAATGGTCTCTCCGTCACGACTCTTATAAAAGCCGATACCAACATAACAAGAGCGAGGCTTATAACGCTCTTCTACTAACCTCCAAGGTACCGTCCTGTTCCCCTTATAGTAAAGAGCTGTGCAAAAATTCCATGCTTTGGTGGCATCATCTTGTTGGTCTCGGGCTACTTTATCGTCATCAATTGTATTTTCTAAAACCAGTTGAAGCGGCACCCCAAGATGCATAGATTTGGCTTTCAATAACCGCCTAAAATTATGCTCCATGTAACTGTCTAGTTGGTCATTATCTTCAGAGTTTTTTTCAGTTAATTTAGTAACTTGTTCAAAGAGATCTTTGGGAATCACGCAAATTATTACGTCTACAGCCCTATTCTCGGTCAAAAACCTGATCTGGTCATAGTACAGCTCAACGGCTTCATTTACTCTATCCTCCCGGATCTTGGTGTTACTGATTTTGTTAAGAAGAGATTTTTGTAAAGTCCTGGTATAGGCTGTTGAAGAAAGTAACTTTGTATGAAAACCATATGATTCCGTAATACCACCAAACCCCTTGAAAAGGTTTGCCAGCTTTGACTCTTTGGGCAAAATTCCTGTGCGACACTTTTCCAACCATATATCAAGCTTGTCTATACCATCGCCTCTGCCTACGATACCTAATCGAAGCTCTGTTTTCCTAAATTCATCTTTTTGGTCATATACCCCAAGTCGTTCAATACCACTTCGAGGACAAATGTGAGTTCCTTTACCAAACTCAAGCAAAGGTTCAGATAACACTTTAACTTTCATCACTATCTTCCATTACATCGTCAGCATCAAAGTCAGGGTATTCACACTCCAGCTGTACAAGCGGTGATATTGAAAAATTAGAACCTACATTCGCCAGCTCATTGCCTAAGAAGTAAACAATGAAGCGAGTTAGGTTTCTTACCGTTCCAGATGTATCTAGCCTTTTTTGCTTAGCCAGAAATTTATCATGTGAGTATGATTTTTTGTGCAAGTTGTAAGTAAACAACCAGTTAGGAACAATTAAGCAATACCAATCATCTCCAATATTATAGAAGGACATGCCGAAGCTTAAGTGTTTAAAATAGAGTACCTTGCTAGGATCTTTTGTTTGCATTTTTTTCTCAAAAACAGTCCTTGTTGCCTTTTTCTTTCCAACCCAATCAATTTTCCTCGTTTCATCTTCTTCTTTTTTAGGTAGAAAATAAAAATTGTTCTCAATATTGTGGTAATTTATCGACATTTCCCTCAAGTCATCTTTTAGGCTGTTTTTCATCAGCTCCTTGAATACATTTGTATATTCAACAAACTCTGACTGAGTAAGGTCTCGTGTGTCTAATGGCTCAATAGTGCCCGGATCAACCAGGCTTTTTAAACGCGCATCATATTCCGGGTTTATGAAGCTGAATATTTTTCCCTCATGGAAGACCCAGCCATCGAATACAGAGCCATTCAAAACCATCGCCAATTTGATTAATGTCTTTTTATTGTGCCTGCGCTTTTTAAATCCGAGTCCAGCTTTTGCTCTGGCCAATACATCCTTAAAGTCTACAATTACTTCAGCAACAAACACTTCATCAGGAAACGTGATATGAGCCAAGTTCGTAGTTAGCAATTTCTGAACCGGTTGATCGACATTGGTGAATTGTATATATCCGTCAATGTCACCGAGAATTAGCTTAAACTCATGCAACATACGTTTTTGGGCCGGTAAACGCATTGACGTTATTTTTGCGAGGACATCAGACAAATCTACAATATGTGATTTGGCAGAAAAGTTAATTTTTCCACCGGTTACCTTGTCTATTGCATCCTGTGAATATGATTTCTGTTTCTGCGACAAAACCAGAATAATCAACTCATCAAAGTTGCTCTCAAACCCATGTTCTAAAAACACCTTTATGGACTTTTTTACTTTCTCAATATTAGTTGTTGAAGTTACTTGAATCGCGATACGATCATGTTCATCACCAAGGTCAATACCAGGATAATTCTTCTGTTTTGCATTCAAATTAACTAACCGGGGCAGCTGGAAAACCTCTTTGAGAATAGGTATAAGCGCATCTTCCAATGTCAAATTCACGTCTAGCCGGCCTTGTTTTGTGGCCAAGTCAACCTGAGTAATAATTCTGCTGACTACCTCTCTTAATTCATTTTCAATGGATATAGCTTCCAAAGTTAAAATTCCTGCTTGTTATTTTTGTCCAACTGCTGCCTTGAATCTCGAAACAGCATCTTTATCAATACATTAATGGGGACGTTTGAAAATTATACAATGTGCAAGTAAGCACTATGTAGTTCGTATGCAAATAAATTATTTAATCCTAACAACTTTGGGTTTGGAATCCTGTAGCAAACGAGCTTTGTCGTCGATATCCAGGAGGTTAAACATCGCCATCTGCTGCATGGTTTGTTCAGCGTATAGCCTATCTAGCTTTTCTTTGGCCTCTTCAAGCGCAGAACGGTACTTCTCTTTCAGGGCCTTCTCTTTGGCTTTCTCTTCTCGTAGTCTTTCTAAGTCCGTTTTAGCCGAGCGCTTCCTGATATCACGCTTAGCAATAGCAACCTTTTGCTCTTCAATCGCATCCATCACTTCAGGATAGCGATAAGCGGAACCAAGGCTTAAGCCAGCCTCTTCCTGAACTGACTTTACGTTAATCTTGTATTTACCTGAGAGGCGCTCAGGCTTCTGATCAAGCAAGCGCTGCAAAGCATCCAATAATTTTTTCCTGGTTACTTCAGGATTTCGAGTTTTGGTCATAAGTTACACCGTTGAAGAAATTAGTCCGCAGTTTTCATTAACCTGTAATTGGTATCGTTCAAAATCTAGGCCCATGTCTGCCATGATCTTTTCTGCGGCCTGTATACGGACCGTATGGAAAGCGATAATATCCGGTGACAAGGAATTCTGAGTCTGCAAAGTTTCCAAGATCGTAACGCTTTCCGATCTGGCAGCCTGTGCATAGGCCGAGCTTTCGACAATTGACCAGTCACAATCCGAACATTCGGATAGCTCGATACCAATCCTCATACTGCACATACGATTGATACAGTACATACCTGGCGCCAAAGCGTGAATATGCTTTCTGCCCGACTTAATTTCTTTCTCGAAATATTCGGGTGATATGTCTCTTCCTGAAAGACTTTCTGAAAACATGTTTTTCCCTTGACCGCCCCCCAACTTGATACCGTTCATAGCCTTTTGCGTAAGGGCGGAATATAGCCGACCTTGTTGCCTGGCTTTTTCTTTTTCCAAGTCATGATGCATCTTACTGAAAGAGCTGGCATTTCGAGCATAATACATGGTCATGGCTATTGAGTAATGGCTAAATTGTTGTTTCAGCTGGGGGTAATCCGCCAGCTGCATACCAACCAGGTAGTATGCCAAAGACCGCCTGAGCTGATGTGGTGTAAGGTGCCATTTATCACCGATGTTGAATGTCTTTTCAGGATCGCTGCGGCGGAGCATTTCAATGTCGTCTGAATTCAATTCAACAGAAAAGCTTTGCACCTGATTGGAAAATAACTGGCTCAGGGAGCTAAGAACATTTCCTGCTCTGTGGACACTTCGAGGCTTTCTGAAGTGAGTGAAAGCGTTCAACAGCCAGACTTTACTTCCTTGATTCTCAAGCCAAGTACGAACCGGCCGATTAAGTGCGTTCAGAAGGTCATACGCAAGGTGGCCATGGCGCGTCGTTACATAAACATCATTTTGTCCTTGATAACCTAATGTGATTTTCTGCTGCTTAGTATGAAAAAGACGGATAGGCAGACCATCTAGTTCAATCGTCTGCGCGCCATACTCTGGGGTGATTTGTAGTAATTCATTACTTCTCATACCACTCAGGCAAAGAACCAGATATCTACATTTACTATCAAGCTTTCTACAAAAATCCTTCACTTCATGATGAGAGCCAAACCGCACATTCCCAATTACTTTGGCAGGGAACGGTTCATAGAAATCAGTTCTAAGTGTTGGATTGCTTTTCTCCCATATGTCATCCCATAGGTCGTTTTTTCCATAGTCGACTAATGGAACCTTATGCCTTTTTAGCTCAGAAATGAATTCAAAATACTTTTTATCAGCATTATTAAATAGTTGGCCAACACCACATTGTCCGTGGCGTAGCTTCTGGATCATCCTTCTGGCCTGAGACATTTCGTATTTTAAAGCTGCTAGAACAGCTTCCTCTAACTGCCCTTTATATTTGTGCCAGTACTGTATTTCTTCGGTGAAAGCGTTTAATGCTGCCAGGTAAATTCTCAAAGGTATTACCGGGTGCTGTTCTTTCTCTGGCTGTTTTACATTGAGCTTTCGTAGCGTTAAGCGCTCAGACAAATTAACATTGAAAGGTAAAAAATCGGCTAAATCGTTGAGGCTGTTAATCACGCCAATATCAAGTTCTCGGGGAATAAAAGCACCTGTTTTAATGAGGCTCTTCAACGTTTTAATCGTCAGGCCTTCAAACGAGGATGTACCAGATTCGTGTAATGAATAAGCAAGTTTTTTCAAACAATCAATCTTGGAGCGTACCGAATTGATGCGATAGGCATCACGTGAGTGGTATATATAAGCAAGTGCAACTGCTTTAAGTTCCTGGATAAGTCGAATGGGTACCGCACAATCTGGAAATCT
Source organism: Pseudoalteromonas sp. Of7M-16 (assembly GCF_022347805.1). NCBI lineage: Bacteria > Pseudomonadati > Pseudomonadota > Gammaproteobacteria > Alteromonadales > Pseudoalteromonadaceae > Pseudoalteromonas > Pseudoalteromonas sp. Of7M-16. The sequence continues at coordinate 153,354 of NZ_JAKRFY010000010.1, forward strand.
AAAATTCACCAACGTTAGTTCCGTCCCGACCTTATGGGGCTCAAAGTCCCAAACATCATCGTCAAATAACGAAATAGACGTGCCGTCTAGTTCGAAGGATACGGCTTCCAGTCCTAAGTCTTTCCATAGTCCATGTTGCGCTAAATAACGCAATCGTTCCACAGATGCGTCAATCGTATTGGTGCTTGTTAATTGCTTACTTCCAAAAATCATCCTAAATTCCTTTTACGCCAAGAGAAGATAGTTCCAGATTATCCCAGAGCATATGTCGACCTTCAGTATCAAGCCTAAACTGAGCCTGTTGAACGATATCAGGAGAAACGCTGCTAGAAATGACCTTTTTATACAGCGCAACAGTCTTACCCAGGTTTCGTGAAAACCGTTCCGGATAGTAAAGCCAACTCTCTTCCATGCATTCTAAAAAGGATAACAGCCGATATAGCGGCTCGACATCATTAACGAGCTTTGCGTGCTGGCATTTGATACAGCTTTCATAATCGAAGCATGTTTGGCTGCCAGCAGATTTACTCTTTTCAATCTGCTGCTTCTGCTGAAAACACGCAACCCCAACACCATTCACGTTTGCATCGCTGCCTATCAACTCATCAAACTTGATAACTGGAACACCAAATTCAGAGACTAACTCAGCTTTCGATTGCTCCAGGGAAGCTCCTGCGCTCATCTTTTCAATTACAGCCAGCCCTTGGGATATAATCAGTTGGTTGTCGTAGCGGTTACCTTCACTGTAATGCTTGAGCACTGTGCGGTATTGATTGTTTAATATCTGTGAAACGTGTAATTCAGTTCTATTGGCCTTTCGCCTTGCAAGCTTTGCAGCGGTTTCTCTAAACCGGCTGGACGCCAAATTTACAAAAAACTGCCCGACATGAATCCCATAGTCGCCTAATTGCCCCAAATTAGGCGCTAAACCTTCCCACTGGCTGGCCTCTTTTTCACTGCCCAAAGGCAATAGATAATGTATCTTTGATACGTTTTTACGCTGCCGAGTTACTGCATACGCAGCCAAACGTTCTAAGAAGTTTTCGTATTTAATATCAATACTGAAGCTACCTTGAGTTCCATTTTCGTAGTAAAAATCAACTCTTAAGATTCCGTCCTCTAAGTTCTTTTTTAACGGCAGAATTATGTGCTTTAAATTCACGCCTTCTGAGCTATTTTTCGGGTGAGCAACAATGATGGCATGCAATATAGCAAAGCTAAGTGTCGTCACTCGTCTGTTGCAAAATCGACGTATAACTCTTTTGTTTTTTACAACCGTTCTTTTTACCAGCTTCACCTCATCGAACTCGATATACCCTTTTGAACTTGTCTCTATAAAGTGAGCATGGATACCCATAAGATATGGGATGGATTTGAATACTCCGTCTGACATTAACAGAAGGCGGCCGGATAGCTGGGTATTAATAAGCAATGTCGAATTTAAAGCTCGCTGCTCACCATCTCTATCTAACCAATAAAGCAATTTTTCATTTGTCCCAGTGGCATATTTAAGGGATAGAGCCAATAGTGTTTCGATGAACTGTAAAGACTTCTTATGCACCTCCCCACCAACGAGAGAAAGCACTTCCTTGTTTGCTCTTCGTTTGAATGCGGTCAGTCTGTAATACTCAACATTTTTATCCTCTATCCAGGTAATAGGGTGGCACAAGTCGAACAACTGGCTTGTATTAAATGCGGTAAAGTAGCTTAGGAGGTAATACCCGCATGCCATAGCCTGGTTAAATGCGGTATCGACATTCATCATCGCGTGCTTGGCTCGCCCCTTTTTATTCTGGGCCTTTACTGGGACATCAAAAAACGCCTGTTTTATTTCAACCGATATCACCCCGGGAGGCGATTCACTTAACAGTGGAATAGCCAATTGAAAAAAGTAAGAAGATAATCGGTTCAGGATTATTGGCAGTTCCCGCTCTGAATAGGCTTCATAGGACTTAGGCTTTCCAGAGCGAAACCGTCGCAGTTGTTTCCCCCACTGAAAAACATTTTCACCACACCATGTTAAGGCTTGCTCAGTTGCAGAAAATATATAACCTGCCGATCGCTCCTTTAATCCCGTATCTTGCCCTTCTGACATCTGCCATATAGGAGCGGAAGAGTTGCCAAGTAAAACAAGTTCCCACAGATGGCGGTGATATTGTCTCCAAGTAGTTTCAGAGAAAGGGTATAAGCTATTTTGGTCGCACCATACCAGGTATTGTTTGAACTTTAGAAAACTGTTGTACAGTGTAGCATGGGCCGTTTGGCGATTTAGTTCCTGCCTAAAAGCATAGGCATATCTGGTGACTTGCTGTTGTCTATCCTGTTTTTTCTTTGTCGGATCACATAAATAATGCGCCAGTCCTTGGAGATCAACTGATGTGACGAAATTGTCGATTAGTAATTCATAGCTCCAGGTAGGAAAGGTTGTAACCGCACTATCTTCTGGTCGCCTTAAGCGTGAACCGCTTAAACTACTTTTCGCCATCGGATCCACCGAACAACTGGAAAATGTCACTCATGTGATCCGCATGCTCCAGCATCAAGGCATTGGATTCGATGAACTCGACATACTTAAAAGTTGAAGTAAAGCTGTTATGGCCCATCAGTTCTTGAAGTATTGAAGCAGCTGCCCGCAAGCTACCTTTTTCCTCCCAAAGCTTATGTAGGGTATAGGTTGCATAAGTTGATCTCAAGTCATGAATGGCATAGTTAAAATCTCTGTACCGCCCAGAAATCACCTTTCGTATGTCTGAAAATGACTTCTCTATTGTATTGGAATTAAACGCTTTACCCTGGCGGCTAATAAATAGCTTTCGCTCGTCATTTTTGCCCTTTGCGGTATATTTTTGTCGGGAGGGCGACCATAAGTATTGATAGAGTTTAAACATCAGCGATGCTGGGAATTCGACATGACGCTGTTTACTGAACTTTGTTTTCACCCCATTTTTAGGCCCTATAGACACTGGAATTGCATATGAACTATCCGGATTAAAAATGACCGACTCAGGTATGGTGAGAACCTCTTGCAACCTCATTCCTGTGGCCAATGCGACCTCAAAGATTAGCGCCTTATCTTCTGGGATTTCTTTTATGTGCTCTAAAAATGCCGCAAGGTGCTCTTGAGTTAAAGGCGATAGTGTCCGAGTTACATGTTTCTTTTGTTCCCTGGAAGTTTTTTCATTAAATTAGTCGTCTGTACACTAATCACCCGTTGGGAATGAGCCAGCATCCCCAACTGACGCAGAGACACGATTTCAAAATCAAACGGCTTGTTCCTTTCGGAAAACTCGATGAGGTTGTTCCGCCCAAGAAACTTGTAAAAGTTTACAATGACTCTTAAGTACGTCTTGGCAGTGGATATTGCAATATCGTCTGACTGGATAGCGCTGACGAGGAAATCTGCGAACCTAAATGTTTGTTTTCGGCTTTTTGAATGGGGAAACTGCCAATAGTTTAAGTTGTTCTGATGGAGAAACCTAAAATATAGAAGCAGCGCTTTTGCATCCGTTGCAGTGCTTTTAGCCTGCTCTTCATCTTTCTTCCAGAAGAGATATAGGCATACGGGTTTGACAAGTGAACCATCAGGATCAACCAATATATGGACGGCTATCTCTTCTAGGTTTTCACGATCAGCAAGCTTTAAGGTTTCTTCGCCAGTTTCTTTGTCTATAGATAGAGACAGTTCGGGATCTCTATAGACATTCACTTCACGGATATAAAAATCGTTATCAATCATGGTGACTGAAATATCTCCTCATTTGACTTGCAGCTACAGCATAGCTAAGTCATATTAATTTGAAGTTACAATCACCAAGGTTAAGGGGCTACTCCATCAGCCCAAGGATAGAGACTTTATTTTAATCCCACACTTTTTTGAACCCCTAAATACCTAATTACTCAACCGTAACCGATTTAGCTAGGTTGCGCGGTTGGTCAACATCCGTGCCTTTGATCACGGCAACATAGTATGACAACAGCTGAAGTGGGATTGTATAGACAACTGGTGCGATGATGTCTTCAACGTGGTTCACGTTCATTACACGCATTGTATCATCTGATGAGAACGCGGAATCTTTGTCTGCAAATACATAGATAATACCGCCGCGAGCGCGTACTTCTTCAACGTTTGATTTAAGCTTTTCAAGCAATTCATTGTTTGGTGCCACAACAATGATTGGCATGTCCGCGTCAATCAGTGCAAGTGGACCGTGCTTTAATTCACCCGCTGCATACGCTTCTGCGTGAATATAAGAGATCTCTTTTAACTTAAGTGCCCCTTCCATTGCGATTGGGTATTGTGAGCCACGGCCAAGGAATAGAGAGTGGTGCTTGTCTGCAAACTCTTCCGCCAGTGCTTCAATGCCTTCAGCCATGCTCAGCGCTTCTTCTAGCTTGTTTGGTAAAGTCTTAATAGCATTAACAATCACACTTTGGTCACGACCTTTTTCTTGCGCGATCGATGCTGTTAGCATCAATAAGCCAACAAGTTGCGTCGTGAAAGCCTTGGTAGATGCAACGCCAATCTCCGCGCCTGCCTTGGTCATAAATGCCAAGTCAGACTCACGCACCAATGAAGAGCCTGGTACGTTACAAATGGTCATTGACGCCATGTAGCCCTGCTCTTTAGCTAAACGTAATGCCGCTAACGTATCCGCCGTTTCACCAGACTGAGAAATAGTAACAAGTAGGCTATTTTCGTGAACAAACGACTCACGATAACGGAACTCTGATGCAATTTCGACATTACAACTCACACCTGCAAGTTGCTCAAGCCAGTAGCGCGCAACCATACCTGAGTGGTATGACGTACCACACGCGATGATTTGAACATGTTTTACATCTTTAAAAATCTGATTCGCGCTGTCGCCAAACGCATCGATTGCAACGCGATCGTTTTCAAGGCGGCCTTCAAGAGTGTTACGCACGGCCAGTGGCTGTTCGTAAATTTCTTTTAGCATGTAGTGGCGGTATTCGCCTTTACCAGAAGCGTCTTGCGTGATGTTAGACTCAACCACTTCACGTTCAACTGGGTTGCCTTCAATATCAAAGATTTCAACCGTATCACGCGTAATACGTGCAACATCACCCTCTTCTAAGAAGATAAAGCTGCGTGTCACTGGTAAAAGTGCTAACTGATCCGAAGCGATAAAGTTCTCGCCAAGGCCTAAACCAATCACTAACGGGCTGCCTGAACGTGCAACGATGATTTCATTGTCGTTTTCTTTATCGAATACAACTGTACCGTAAGCCCCTTCTAGCTGTTTTGTTGCCGCTTGAACTGACTCAAGTAAGCTGCCATGTTGCTGGCGTAATTGGTGGATCAGGTGCACCATAACTTCCGTATCTGTATCCGATAAGAAAGCATAACCATCTTCTGTTAACGCATGGCGCAGCGCTTCATGGTTTTCAATGATGCCATTATGTACCAGCGCAATTTGCTCATTTGATAAATGTGGGTGAGCGTTCGCTTCGGTTACACCACCATGTGTTGCCCAACGTGTGTGCGCAATACCCGTTGTGCCTTTTACTTCTGCGCGCTCTAGCGCTGCAGCTAAATTTGCAACTTTACCAACTGCTTTTACCGTATTAAGTACACCCACATTGCTCAGCGCAACGCCCGCTGAATCATAGCCACGGTACTCAAGACGTTTTAAACCTTCAATTAGAATTCGGTTAACTGGGCGCTCTGCCACAGCTCCTACGATGCCACACATAATCTCTCCATTTGTTGCACGTTAGTGTGTTTATTTTTGTGTGATCTCTGCACAGATCACGTTTACGCCATGAGCCTCGATCGCTTGGCGCATCTCAGGTGCCAAGGTGTTGTCGGTGATCAAGGTTGTGACTTGCTGCCAAGGCAGCTCTAAATTTGGAATTTTGCGACCAATCTTTTCAGATTCAACCAGCACAATGACTTCTCTTGCGGTCTCTGCCATTACCTTGCTCAATCCAATCAACTCATTAAATGTGGTGGTACCGCGCGCCACATCAATGCCATCGGCACCAATAAATAGCTGATCAAAGTCATAAGAGCGTAGCACTTGTTCGGCAACTTGACCTTGGAAGGACTCCGAATGTGGGTCCCATGTGCCTCCGGTCATCAAAAGAGTGGGTTCATTTTCAAGTGACAATAAGCGGTTAGCAATGTTGATGGCATTGGTCATTACCACCAAACCGCGCTTTTTCGCCAGTTCAGGGATCATCGCAGCAGTTGTTCTACCACTATCAATAATGATTCGATTGTGGTCGCGGATCAACGCCGCTGCGGCTTTTGCAATGGCGACTTTACGCAATGGATCTTGCTTATCTATATCTGTGGCAACAATCTCTTTAGGCAGTGCCACCGCCCCGCCGTAGCGACGCAGTAGTAAGCCACTTTTTTCAAGAGCGGTTAAATCCTTTCGAATCGTAACTTCTGAAGTTTCAAACTCAGCAGCCAAAGCCTCTACACTGACTTCACCCTCGTTATTTACACGACTGACAATGGTGTGTCGGCGCTGTTGAGTGTTACGTTTGGTCATTTATCTTTCACATAAGTTTCGTTTCGAAATTTACGTGTATTCTAGACGAAACATTGAAGATTATTCAAGTTTAAATTTGCTTAAATAATTTACAATTTTATGAAGCTGTCCTTAACTGCGATCACACAGCACATTTAAATGGAATTGAATGCCAATGAAACAGCTCCCCAGTAAGCACAAAAATACATTGATACACGTCACAGCAGTACCTAAAATAGCAATAATGAAAATAACTAAATATTTATATAAGCATCATCAAATGAAATTTACATTACTCTCACTTGGGCTATTGTTTAGTGCGTTCTCTCACTCAGCAGTGACACCTTGGTTAGACTTTACCTATCAAAATGGTCTGGTCACCGTGCCTGTAACAGTATCAGGCATTGAAAGTTACGCGGTGCTGGATACCGGAGCTTCAGGCAATTCAATCAATCAAAGCTTTATTGAGGCGAATAAACTTACCTATACCCACAGTGGCAATATGAATATCCAAGGGGCATTCGATGTCAAACGCAACAAGGTATATCAAAAAGTACCTGTGTCGTTTTTTGGTATTGACACCCAGCTAGAAAATATTGCAGAAATAAATTTAGGCGGACCAGAAAAATCGCTCCTATTTGGTCGCGGTTTTTTTAAGTTATTCAATACCCAAATTGATTACCCAAACCGACGTATAAGGCTGCTTACACACGATCACCTCGACTTAAAAAAGTTTGAAAATATCGGCTTCAAAATGCAAAAAGGATTCGATCAGCCCATCGTTAAAGTGGAATTAGAAGGTGAATCAGCTTGGATGTTACTCGATACTGGTTTTTCAGGTGGCATTATCATTGAGCGCCGCTTTGCGAAAGAATTTGGCTGGCTAGACACTGAAAATGAGCAAGTAGATTTTGCAGGTGTTAATAGCGTAGAGTCAATGGAAGTTGTAAAAGCAAAAGAAGTAAAATTTGGTCCTTATACGCTCTCAAACGTTAAAGTCGCTTTTCCAGAGAAGGGCAGTAAAGTCAAGGTTTCCAGCCAGTATAGTCACTCAAGCAGCCATGTTAAAGGCGCTAAAGTCAAAGGCATTATCGGCTACGATGTGTTTAAGCATTTTGTGATGACAATGGATTTGAAAAACGGCAACTTACATATCGGTGTGCCAAAAGAATCATAATAAAAAAGCCAGCGCCCCGGCGCTGGCTTTTTGCCATTACTCGTAACGTAAAATCAAAGATGGTCTTATACTTGCTGCTCGAAATGCCAGCGTTGCAACAGTTAGCCAAGTGCTCATCGCCACAAAACTTGCACTGAACAGATATACCCAAATAGCCTGTGTTATACGCTCATTAAAATGATTCAGCCACCCGTCCAAGAACCAATAACTTAACGGGAATGACAACACCATTGCCGCCACGATTAATGCTAGATATTCTTTCGCAAGCAAATTAACAATACTAATGCGAGAAGCACCAAGCACCTTTCGAACTGCAACTTCTTTTTGCCTACGAAGCGCAGAAAACGATGCAAGTCCCAGCACACCCAAACAGGTTAAAAACACCGCCAACGAGCTAAAGAACAAAACTAGCTGCTGTACACGATGCTCACTAATGTGTGCTTGCTGATATTCATCTTCTATGCGGGTGACAGATACCTCATGAAGCTTTAATTGTTCAGTCACTACTGTTTGCAATTGCTGCGCTACATCAGATGCTGCCACCGAGCCATCCAGTTTGACCACGATATTTGCAGACGAGTGACTAACGACGCCAGCGCGAAATGATATCGGCAGCTGAGTTTGTTTCGCTGAGCCCAGCTTCACGTCGGCAACAACACCCACTATGTTCACTTGAGTGCGGCCTCGGCGCGCTGTTGCTTGTTTACCTATGACCTCTTGTGGATCCGTATAACCTGCAAGTCGCATCATACTTTCAGAGATTAATATTGCGTAACGGGTAATGCCTTGCTCATCTGTGTGCGCCCAATCCGTACCATACTGAGGAGAAAAGTCACGCCCAGCCAAAATCGTTAGGCCTAGTGTTTCTGCTGCATAAAATCCGGTTGAAACGGTCGGTTGTGTGCCTTCCACTTGCTCACCATTTGGCCAAGTTAAGTGCAATTCACCATTCATATCAACGGTTAGATTGGTATTACTGGCAGTTGCCTGAGAAACGCCAGGTATGCTGCGAATAGTCTCGAATAGACGGTTATTGTCGGTTTTGAAAACTAACTCCGCAGGTAGATCTTTGACCAATAATCGTTCTGTTTTGCCATAACCTACTTCCAAATCATTCACTAACGCCATTTGTTTGTAGATGGTCACCGCTGCGATGATCAACGCAATTGACAACACACTTTGTAAATATAGCGTCAGTTTACGTACCCAGATTGCGGTTTTCCCGCGTTGCAGATCGCCACTCAATACCCTTTTTGCACTATAAGAAGAAATAAACAGCGCAGGATATAAGCCAGATAGCACGCCAACCAGTAAAATCACCACAATAACGCCACTTAAAAACCACATAGAAAAGTCTAAGCTCAATTGCCTATTCAACAGTTGGTTTACGCTGGGCAGTGCAATCTCCACTAGTGCAAACGCAATTAAACCAGCGACACTCGCAACCAGTACGGCTTCAGTCAAAAACTGCTGAACAAGTTGCAAACGACTCGCGCCCAAGGCTTTTCTCACACCAACCTCTTTGGCACGTTTGGCCGCAGCAGCGATATTTAGGTTAATAAAGTTGGTGCTCGCCACCAATAACAAGACCACGGCCAGTGCCACGCTCACCCACATAACTTGTTTCGAGCCACCTTGCTTCATTTCAAATGGGCCACGGCTATTAAAGTGCACATCCAGCAGCGGTATCATATGCAGTGATAAAGTTTTTCTACGACCTTGCTGGCGCTCGGTAAAGGTGCGATTAAGTTCTGTTTCAATCAACGCCGCATCAGCGTTCGGTGCCAAGCGCATATACACATAGCCATGAACGTCCGGATCGGCGTGTTTGGGCAGCGCTGTCAGCGTCTGAAAATAAAAATGCGTATTGTCTGGTAAATCTTCAAATACAGCAGCGACAGTATAACTGCCTGAGCCATGGTTCAGCTGTTCGCCCACTATATTCGTGCGGCCAAATAAGCTGATCGCCGTACTTTGACTCAGCGCTAATTGGTCTGGCAATGAAATGGCATCTTGCACTGATCCCGACAACACATTTAGAGTCACAAAATCGAGCAGATTGTTGCTAACAGAATAAAAATCTGGCAGCTGCACTTGTCTATCCGCGACTTTAACAGTCAAAGCCAACGGCGCATTATAAAACTCTAAACTGTCGGCATCGGCAAGCAACAAGACATCTTCAACCTGAGTTTGCTGCTTCATCAAAAATGGCGTATCTGTGCCTGCCGTCCCAACTAATTGCAAACCCCAACTGCGATAATCGGTATGAACCCGATACACCCGCTCGGCATTTGGCTGTGTGCGGTCAAACGAGAACTCATAGACTGCAAATAGAGTCACCATAATGGCGGCAGCCAAGCCTAGACTCAGCCCCAACACATTTAGCGCAAAATGTTGTTTATGCTTGGCAAATGCACGCACAGCAGTGGTGATATAACTTGAAAACATAACGCCTCCTATTACTTACGCAACATGGCTTGGTTGAGTTACTTGACTGGCTTTGTCAACCAAGATCCGACCGTCTAATAACCGGACCACCCTATCTGCATAGTCTCCTTCTTTCTCAGAGTGAGTCACCATGATCACGGTTGTGCCTTCTCGATTTAACTCACGAAGCATCGCCATCACTTCTTGAGAGTTTTTCGAATCTAAGTTTCCGGTTGGCTCATCGGCTAAAATCAGTTTCGGGTTGATCACCAATGCCCGGGCGACAGCGACGCGCTGTTGTTGACCGCCTGATAGCTGTTGCGGTAAATGCTCGGCTCGATGATCAATACCTACACGTTTTAAAATCTCTTCAACACGCTGATTTCTTTCTGCTTTTGATACATTTTGGTATTGTAGTGGCAGCGCCACATTCTCAAACACCGTCAACTCATCGATCAGGTTAAAGCTTTGGAAGACAAATCCGATTGACGCTTTTCGCAAGCTTGCCATCTGCTGCTCTGAATAGCCCGACACTTCTGTGCCGTCAAACAGATAGCTACCACTTGAGGGACCATCTAGCAGACCTAAAATCGATAATAAGGTAGACTTTCCACAACCAGAAGGGCCCATAATGGCCACAAATTCACCATCACTGACGGTTAAATTAATACTGTCGAGTGCAGTTGTCTCAACTTCATGGGTTCTAAATACGCGATTTAATTGTGAGAGCTTAATCATTTTCCTGTCCTTTAATGCTTTTTATTAGTTACTTAGATTTAAAACATGGGCTTTATCAAAGTTGCCATAATGAGAGGTGATCACTTGCTCTCCCGGTGCAAGGCCTGATAATACTTGGTAATAGTGTTGATTCTTTTTGCCCAGCCTTACGTTGCGACGCTGCGCTTGGGTGCCATTCTCATTGAGCACAAACACCCAGTGACCGCCGCTGGTGCTAAAAAAAGCCCCTCGCGGCAGCAAGGTCGTTTGGCTTTGCTCAGTACTAAACATCAGTTGTGCATCAAGCCCCTGGCCACGTTTGATATCCTGTGTCCCAGACGGCAATTCAGCCTCAATTTGAAATTGTGCATTCGTGACGCGACTATCAATTTTGCTTACTGTTGCGCGCAACATGTGGTCGCCATGTGCAATCTCGATAGCCATGCCTAACGACACCTGATTGAGATAAAATTCATCCAAACTGACCGCCAGCTTGAACTCGCCTGGAATGTCTATCTGACCAAGGCGCGCACCCGCTTGTTTGGACTCGCCAACCTGCACATCCAACTCGCTTAAATAACCTGACACTGGCGCTGTGACCTGCAAACTTTCGAGGTTTTTACGCGCGAACTGTAAATTTTCTTGTAACATTTTTGCACTGTCCTCCAGCTGTGCCAGTTGCACTTTGCGAATGCTGCTTTCCTGTTTCTGGCGCTCTATGGTTAGCGCATGAATATCACGGTTGTATTGTAGGTTTTCACGCACTTCATCGACTTCCTCTTGGCTGATCAAACCTTTACTCAAAAGGGTTTCTGATTGCGTTAGCTTTCTTTTTAAGTGGCTGATCTCCAATTCAATATCCAATAAATCACGCTTTAAATTAAGCGCATTGGTGGTCATGGTCATTTGCGTATTGCGCAAAAAGTTTAATTGCTCAGTCACCTGCGCTTCACGGCTCATTACGTCCAACTGCAAATTGGTATTGGAGAGCTGTACCAAAGGCTGCCCTTGCTCAACATAGGCACCTTGCTCTAGCAAGCGTGCTTCAACACGACCACCGGAAACAGTATCTAAAAAAATGGTCGTTTTGGGGACCACCTGCCCACGCACACTCAACGCATCTTTGAATCCTCCGCTGACAACTTTATTGATCGTCAGGCCAGCCATGTTCACAGTTTGAGACAGTCCTTGTTGTTGCGCCGATTGACTCATGCTGTATGCACCAAACCCTATCAGTAGAGCAACAGCCGTTGCGAGCACAGGTTTTAAAAATCTGCGGCGTGTCGGTGTAGTAATTTTTTTGTCCATGGTATCAGCTCCTTTGGCTTAGATACCTTAGTTAAAACAAGTTTAATGCCAAAAATTAATTCTTTATAAATCAATAAAGTATGGGTTTGGTTTAAATGCTCTTTTTAATAAGTGTCCGAAAACAGAACAGGTTGATGTCCATAATTGGACAGTTAAACGGGTTTTACGTTAAGCTCTAACGGTCAAAAAATAACTATAACGAGCTCATCGCATGGACAAGCACGGCACCATTCTTATCGTCGACGACAACACAGACGTCTTACTTGCAGCAAAATTACTGCTGAAAAAGCACCATAAAAAAATCATCACGACAAATAATCCGTTTGACGTTGCATCACTGCTTGATAGTCATCCTGTTGATGTTATTTTACTCGATATGAACTTTGATCGAGATGCCATCAGTGGCCAAGAGGGGTTCTACTGGCTAAAAAAAATCCACGCCCAAGATCAGAGCATAGCCGTGGTACTGATGACCGCATATAGTGACGTGCAGCTCGCCGTCGAAGCCATCAAAAATGGCGCAACCGACTTTGTTGCCAAGCCATGGCAAAACGATCAACTCCTGACGGTTATTGCCACCGCGCTCGCACATGCGCAAGACAAAAAAGCACTCAACCAATTATCACGACAAACACAAGGACTCAGTCAGGCCCTCAGTTCCCCCCAAAGTGAATTTTTGGGCCAAAGTGATGCCATGCTGCAAGTGTTTGATACTTTAGAGAAAGCAGCGAAAACCGATGCAAATATCTTAATTACAGGGGAAAGTGGCACAGGTAAAGAGCTCACGGCACACGCCATTCATGCCCAAAGTCCACGCGCGCACATGCCATTTATTAGCCTTGATATGGGTGCCGTTTCGGAAAACTTATTTGAAAGTGAGCTATTTGGCCATAAGAAAGGGGCATTTACCGATGCAAAAGCAGATCGTGTTGGTCGTTTTGAACTGGCTCACGGCGGCAGCTTATTTTTAGATGAAGTCGCTAATATGCCTCTCGCACAGCAAGTTAAATTGCTTGCTGCTATCCAAAACAGACAGATCACCCCGATTGGTAGTAATAAGGTCATCGATACTGATATTCGCCTTATATGTGCAACCAATGAAGCACTCCCAGAAGCCGTTGCAAATGGGCAGTTTCGCCAAGATCTGTTATATCGAATCAACACCATTGAGATCCGCCTTCCACCGCTAAGAGAGCGTCAAGCAGATATTCCTCTGCTCGTGCAGCACTATGTCGATATCTATCAGCAAAAGTACCGCCGTGATTTAACCCTGCCTCCCAGTGCTATGCGTTCACTATGCGCATATCACTGGCCCGGCAATGTGCGTGAACTCGCCCATACTATCGAGCGCGCCGTGATCTTATCCGAAGGCAGCGAGCTTGCCATTCATCACGTGCTGGTTGCTGAGAAGCAAACGAATGATGCACAAAATGAGGCTCTGCAATCTGATACCTTTGATTTAGAAATTATTGAGCAGCGCACCATACGTGCGGCACTGAAGCACCACCAAGGTAATGTCAGTCACGCAGCTAAAGCGCTGGGACTGACGCGAGGCGCAATGTACCGCCGCCTAGAAAAGTACGGGCTGTAACCCATGGATATACACTTTAAGGCTATGCTTGGCACTGTCAGTTTACTGTTTAGTGGCGCTTTACTGTATCTATCCATTACTCATTATGGAGTCAGTGCGGTTACGGCGGTCATGCTACTTATTACCATCATGCAAATAGGTTGGATCAGTCGCCTCTTTCAACAAACATTGCGCTATCCTGAGCAATTGTTTCGCGCTTTAGCCAATGGCGATCACACACTCGGTTTGCCACTGGCTCACCCACTGCGCAAAAGTTACGAACAGGCTCGAGCGCATATGCAAGCCGCACAAATAGATGCTGAGCGACAGGTACAGTTTATCAACGCGGTATTCAATCATATGGATCTGCCGATGTTAATCTGTAATGAGCATGAGCAAGTGATTGAGCAAAGCTCCGCTGCGAGCAAGCAACTTGGCATTAAAATCAACCATTTACAATCACTGAATGCAGGAAGTACCGAGGCGTATAAATTCATTTCTGAAGCCACAACAAACCAACATGGCACCTTTACGTGGCAACGTAAAGAGCAGCCAGACACCCTGTATATACAAGTAAGTACCTTGCGAGTGCAGTATCAAGAATACAAAGTGGTGACACTGCAACCTATTACTGAGCAACTCAATGCCAAAGAGCAGCAAGCGTATAAACAATTAACCAAAGTGTTGACACACGAGGTCGCAAACTCAATCACACCTTTAGCATCGATGGCGCAAACTTGCTTAACCTTGCTCCCCGAAGGACAGACATTTGACGAGCTAGACGACAAACAAGACTTATCCCTTGCTTTGACGACTTTGGCGTCCAGAAGCGCACATTTAAGTGAATTTATACAAGAGTTTAGACACTTAAGTAATTTACCTGCGCCCAAGTTGCAACCCACAAATCTGAACGACCTGCTAAATTCGATAAAACAATTATTTACTGCTCAGCACCCCGGTGTGCAATTTGAAGTAGCGTGTGCAGCACACACCATGTGCACACTCGACGTAAAACAAATTGAACAAGTACTCATCAACCTTGGTAAAAATGCCATTGAAGCGATGACCACAACCGCTAATAGTACTCCCAAAATCCAGCTAACAAGCTTAGTTAACGAACAAGGTCAACTGTGTGTCGATATCTGTGACAATGGTCCGGGCGTCAGTGAACAAGCCAGCAAAATGATGTTTGTGCCGTTTTTTTCAACCAAACAGCAAGGCTCAGGTATTGGTCTCAGCTTATCGAGACAGATAATGGTTCAACATGGCGGTGAGCTCATTTATTTAAATCGTCCAAAAGGCGCCTGTTTTCGTTGTGTGTTTGGTTAAGTAACCTGCTTAAAATATCATCACAATTATATAGGCAAATAGAATTATTCTAGTAAACTACTACCGCGTTTCTGATTTAGGGTTACATGATGACTGAACAACTTAAAAAGGAATGGCTGATCTCCTGTGCAGGTTGGAGTGCATTCATCTTCTTCATGACGGCGACCTATATACTCTACGACTGGGCTATGCCACCCGCTGAGGAGATCAACAATCGACCGGGATGGGCTTTGCAAGAATGGGGGATCTGGTATGTGCTGACGCCTATCGTATTTCGTTTACTCAGCCAATACCACAGTGCCAAGCTTTTAACGAAACAAAGATGGATCGCGGTTATTTCACTGATGCTGTGTATTTCTATGACCTATCAAGCCATTTTTGACTTCTTGGTACTGTGCGATCCGATCCCTTATACCATGCTTTATTTCGCGCCGTCACACCCATTGGTATTAGGTGTGATCAGCTATCTTTGGCATACTTTCTTACGCACAGAATTAACCGAACAACACGACGTGTTTGAAGTAGATGCTGGCAGCAAAACCGCATTATTAAGTTATGATGATATCACCCATATTAACTCTGCCAGCAATTATGTTGAGCTGCATACTGAGCATCAGCATTTCCTCAAGCGCATCACATTAAAGCAAGTTGAGCAGCAATTACCCAACTCTCAATTTATCCGCACCCACCGCTCTCATCTGGTCAACTTGAACTACATTGAACGTATTCAAATCAAGCCCTCGGGCAGCGGACTGGTGTTACTCAAAAGCGGCCAAACCGTTGCGCTGAGTAAAGCATTTAAGCCCGCGCTCAAAGCCAAACTCAAACATGTCGCATAGCAGCCAGCACAGCACTCGTCCCGCGCCACTTGGGACGAGTGAACAATACCTGTCCATTCGTCCCAAAAAGCGACCAACTATCCCTAGGTTATTGATTAGCATAGATTGATTTATTCAAATATCGTCAGCAAGTAAGTTGACAAGGGACTCAATCAACCATGACATTTCGTAACTATCGGGCCATCTCGCTCAGTTTTTACTGCCTAGGTGTATGCTATTTTGGTGCCTCAGCCGCAGCAGAAGTACCGCCTCTTAACAGTGAGCAATTTGCCGTTGTAAAATTCACAGACTCGGCACTCGACAGTCTATATGGACAAAATGCACTAGATAAAATCAACCAGCTACCTGGCTTTACTTTATCGCAATCGAACTCACAACGCGGGCTCAGTGCTGCCGCAGGCAATGTGCTGATCAATGGCGCTGCTGCTGTTTCTAAGTCTGAGTCGCTCACCAATATTTTAAGACAGCTGCCAAGCGACCAAATCGCCGCTATCCATCTATACAACAGCGGTCACCCCTTTGGCACTGCAAATCAATTTAATCAATTGGTTAATGTGATCACCCGTGCGCCCAAACTCAGCGCACACTGGCAAGCACGCAGTAAACTCACTTCAGCTTATCAGGCGTATCGACCCAGTGAGTTGGCAGCTCAAATTTCGTTACCCGCAGACGCATGGCAGCATCAGGTCAATATGCACTATCAAGATGACCGCTATCAATCAACCTCACTGTATGATGAACGCGATAAAGTTGGCATGACGCTTGAGCAAGGCCATGAAGATTTCTTTGAGAAACTTAATAGCCGACAAGTTTCATTAACCAGTCAGCGCAATCTCGAAGACACTCGGCTAGCACTGTCAATTAAAGCGACCAATGACGGCACACAAATAGCACAACGCCGCACTAGTGCTCAGCAACTTCCCTGGCTGTTTGATAGCTATCTATCTGAATCTGAGTATGAAATGAGTGTTAATTGGCAACACAGTGGCCAACATAGTCAATGGCAGTTTATTGCGCTGCACAATCGTAATATGACCGATGCCAACGAGGTAACATATCAGCACGGCCCAATTGCAGATTTATATCAGCAACACAAGGTTCAGCAAGAGCAAGTAGTACAATTTAATTTTAGCGCGCCTAACATGCGCTATGCACCAGAAATGGGCATTGAAATCAGCCGCAATCAGTTGCATGCAATAACCTATTACGACGGTGGATTTGAGCAAGGCCAAGTCACCGAGTTACGCTATCAACCTTATGCAGCTATCACCACAGAACTAAGCGATCAGTGGCAATTGTATACTCGCTTAAATACGGAGCGTACAACGTTATCCAGTAGCGCTCAGCAAGGCAGTAAAACCTATTTGGGTTTTATCAAACCTGTAGCAAGGTTAAGTTACGACCCTCAATCGAATTGGGATGTTATTTTTACTGCTCAGCATCACGTAGATCAGCTCGATTTTGATGACTTTGTGCAGAGCCAAGATGCTGAATTTGACCGCACACAATCTGGCAACCTGCAACTGAGGCCAAGCCAATACAGTGAGGTGGCGGCCCAGTTCAATATCCGCCTAGCCGATACCCTAGTGATGAATTTCAATGTATTTCACCAGTGGCAAAAAGACATACATGAATACCTGCAATTACCCGATGGCGACACTATGATAGGCAATGCGGGACATGCGAGTCAGTTTGGCGCCTCTCTCAGTGCAACTTGGCAAACAGAGCACTGGCTTGAAGGGAGTCAATTGAGCGTCAGCTATGATTTCGCGCATGCGCAATATGATGACCCACTCGCAGGAAACCGGCCTGTTGACGGCCTCACACCCCAAAGCGCGAATATCGAGTTTCGTCAAGATATGCAGCAATATAGCTGGGGACTTGATATGTACATCCCAGAAAAAGAGACCAATTATTACGTTGACGAAATATACATAGAAAAAGACCAAGTAGAAGTAAACGCATTTGCAGAATATCAACTGTTCACTGATTTACGGATGCATATCTCCTTGACCGCGCTTAACACGGCCAAATACAGCTATGTGCAAAACTTTTACGCCAACAATCGACATGGTTCGTACATAGGCACACGGCGTTTTGATGAACGTGTCGATCCTGTTGTCACCATTTCGTTACTGGGACAGTTTTAGACTGGGGCATAGCGCCCCATCAAGGGACTCAGGTCAATGCACTAAGGGTAACTTAAAACGGCAGTGGCCATCACTGACGCTACCGACCATTTCATCATAGGCGGTTTCCATGTCGAGGGTGGCTTCTGTGGCACCGAGGTGTGCCAGTTCAACCTCAGCTTCACGCAGTGAATTGTAGGTCACCACTTTACCCTGTTTGTCCGTGATCAGATGATAATTACCTAATACATCTAAACCACCAGCCAAATAATGATTGGAGTCTGCATAGCTCAGAATAATGGGATCCATATAACTATGCTCAAATTGCTCTTTCAATTCTGTGCGATCCATAAAAACACCTCTTGCTAAATGGAACTACTTACTTAAACGCACTCACACCCAGTTTAGTTCAAAAAATAAACAGAAACTATGTAAATTAAGCTTGGTGTACCAATTTTTTTAACTTGTGTATTTATTTCACTAACTTATAAAATAGTGCCACAAGAATAACAACAATACGGCGCTACCATGCTTAAACGATCGCTACTTATTGCTTGGGTCCTATCTCTGACGGCCTGCCAATCTACCCAAGAAGACCCGACAGATCATAGCCAAAGCTCTCTGCCAGAATTACATATCGAGCCATCGCCTTTACCAGAACAGAGCAAAGAGACTGTAACTTCAGCGTTTCCCATTGCGCCAATGCAGGTTGAAGATGTTTGGCAGCGGATCCGCCAACAAATCAGTTTCGCTCCTTCAAGTCACCCTCGAGTACTGACACGGGTAAATTGGTACCTTCAACATCCCAACTACATGGATACCATCAGTCAGCGCGCAGATCCGCTGTTGTACTATATTGTCACTGAAATCGAAAAGCGTGGACTCCCCATTGAGCTAGCGCTGATGCCTTTGATCGAAACCGACTTTGACATGCAGGCCTACTCACACAAACACGCTTCAGGCCTTTGGCAACTCACGCCTTTGATTGCAAAACATTATGGTATCGAAATAAACCCTTGGTACGATGGACGCCAAGATCTCATTGATTCAACCAATGCTGCACTGGATTTTTTGACCTATTTACACAAGCGTTTTGATGGTAATTGGTACCACGCCATTGCCGCCTATAACACCGGCGAAGGACGTGTTTTAAGGGCCATTGAAAACAATCGTAAAGCGGGAAAATCAACCGACTTTTTTGCCCTCAAACTGCCACGTCAAACGCGTCATTACGTGCCAAAGCTCATCGCTGCAACGCAGTTACTTAAACAACAGCTTATGCCCTTTCCAGCCATTGCAAACCAACCGGCGATCAGCGTCGTTTCTTTGCCAGCTGCGACAATTTTAGACAGAGATCCAAACTGGTCTATGTTGGCAAAATTGAACACCGGCTACGCACGTTTTCCGGCCTTGCTCGGTGGGCCCAATCGATTGATCATACCCATAGACAAAACCGCAGAGTGGGCCGCTTATGCGCAAAACCTGCCGACCATGCCTAGTAACCAGTGGCAAACGTACACAGTTCGCCGTGGTGATAGCCTCAGTGTCATTGCCGCCAATTATGAACTCAGCGTCAGTCAGTTAAAGTCATTCAATCAACTGCGCTCAGATACCATACGCATCGGACAGCGCCTCGTATTGCCGGTATTGGCAGATCAACATTACACCTATACTGTTAAATCCGGAGACAGTCTATGGCGTATTGCTAAGCAATTTAACGTCTCAGTAAACAAGCTAAAGCAATGGAATGAACTATCAAACTCGACATTGCAGATTGGCAAGCAGCTGACCATCTTCTTGGCTGCTCCCTGATCGCATCAAAAGGAAATGAATAATGTCTTCTCATCCAGAACAAATACCAGAACCCCCCTGCACTAAGCCCAAACTGAAGTTGCGTTTGTCACGCTCAAAGATGAACAGTATTTTAGCGCTATGTGCCATTTTAATCTCTGCTGCTTCCTTTTACGCAACCTACATGCAAGCCAAAGCCGCACAAGAGCAAGTCACTGCTGCTGAGAGGCAATTGTACGCAGAAACCTGGCCTTGGCTGCAGGTCAGCTACAGTGATTACGATATTGAAGCAGAGCGTGCGCATATGAAAGTGAAAGTCACAAACTCCGGAACGGGCCCCGCACTGATCAAATTCATGTTATTTACCTACCGCGACACACAATACGATAGCTTGGTCGAGTTGCTAAACGATTGTTGTAGCCTCAAGGCGTACCAGTCAGCACTGAAAGAAGCACAAGCTGACAATGCCGACATCAACTACATGAAGCAGTTTGGCTGGTATGTGACCAGCAACCCAAACAATGCCCTACTTGCTGATGGCAATGATTTGGTGCTGTTTTCTATGGTAAGAAGCCAGTTCAACAACAGCTTATGGGAGAAAATTGGCGACATAGCCCATGACATTGAAGTAAATACTTGCTATTGCTCTCTACTAGAGCAATGCTACATAGTCAACAAAGAGTCAGACGTTAAAAAGGTTGAGAGTTGTTCCAACGCCATACAGTAAACCGTAGAAAAGCGGCCAAACACATTTGTTTGTACGAAGGAGTCATTGCCCATTTATACCTTGATACGCGGGGCAATGTCACCCTAGGAGCTGGCTTTCATATCACCAGCGCCAACCAGCTCAATAAATTGGCATTGCGAGAAAAAGCCACGCACAAAGCCGCAAGTCGGGCAGTTAAGTGCCAAGAATTTGAAAACATTACACGGCTCCAGTCAGGACGGCTGGCAAGCTGGTACGAACCACATTGCAAACTCTACTTACCACATGAAGAGTGCATCAAACTGTTGGAGAAAAAAATTGCCGAGTTTGAAGCTGAATTAGAAACGCTCTTTAGTGCAAAAAACGGCTATATTCCCTTTCGCCGTATGCCTACCAATGCTCAGCTCGCGCTGCTCGACATGGCGTACAATTTAGGTACTCCTAACTTGAGTCGTGCATGGCCCAATTTATTGCACGCCATTCGCAGCGAAAACTGGCAAGATGCCGCCAAAGAATGTCGACGAAAACATGTCGGTACTGCCCGCAACCAAGCCACAGAGCGCTTATTTAAACAATGTGGCCATACCGGCATGCTGCAAAAGCTAGGTCACTATATTCTTACCAAGGCGCTGTCTTGGCTTAAGCGCTAAGTTTAAATGTGTGGATCGGCGAATAATGCAAGCCATCAGCCTGTGAATGCGAGTGATAAAGGTGAAACTGCGTCACGGCAATAGAAAAAGGCATGAGCGGGCTGTTTACCTGAGGCGTCGGTTTAACACCTCTAAATAAGGTAATGTGCGGTGAAAACGGATAAGGGTTGCGATACAACCCCTGCTGCTCCGCGCAAAGTCGCAATGGCTCAGCTAACTGTAATAAGTGATGCGCATTAGTGTGATCGGGCCGCAAATAAAATATCCCATTGTGTGACCAGTAGCCGGTTTGAGAGAAATGCAGTTGAAAGGGCGGCGCAGCGAGTGTCTTTGCGAAGTCCACCATCGCGTCTTCTCGCTGACTATCTACATGGCCCAAAAAAGCCAAAGTCAGATGCCAGTTACGCATCAATGTTGGCGCTTTATTCGCACTCACATGCTGAGCCAGCCAGCTCTGAATATCTAAGGCGTCGCTTTTTGCCAAGCCAATACCAAAAAATAATCGCTTAGTAGCCACTTATTTAAATACCACGCTTTTATCACTGGGCTGATAAGTACGGGTTTCTGGTTGTGTCCATTTCCCTTGTTTAAAATATTGAGTTGCAACAGTAAATTTGCCATCTTTATAACGACTGGTAGATTTGACTTCGGTAATACCATTTTGGTTACCAACAACCTGCTCATAAGCTGCAAACTCGTACTTGTTGATCACTTCAATACGTCCGGAAGTATAAAACCCTGCTGTGGTAAAGTAGTAAAACACCAAAGACTGTTTTTGTTTATCCCAAAAAATCAAAGACTCGCCACCATAGTCACCTGAATTGATTGAGTGTAGTGTTCTGATAGCCGTTCCATTGAGTGCGCGCTCCCAACGACTGATATCTTCCACTGCAGGCGCATCTGCTGACATACTGAAACTGGCTTGCCAAGTCCCCAAATAAGGCTTAAATACTTTGAGCTCGCTTGCCAGCTCGCCGGCCCAGACAAATGGGTTGTATATACATGCTAAACATAACAACCAACGCAGAGTTTTCATCATTTTATTCCTCATTTTTTTAGACTGTAATTTATTCTGCAAGGCTTTAACTTTAGTGTGCCTCTATGCAAAGCACAAAAAAAGCGCTCAAGTGAGCGCTTTTTCATTCATGTCCGCAATTATGCTTTTTTATCTGCTGAAAAGTACTTACGGCGTAACAGGTCGTGTATTACCAGCTCCTGCTCTCTACCATACGCCTTGAACATGCGATTGTTGTGCATATGCAAGAGTGAATTCAGCAATGAATCCCGAGTACAATTCAGTTGCTTTTCTGTGATCTGGCGATTCAAAACTTCAATCACTGGCGCTGCGCTATTTTGCCACTGTTCTAAAATGTTCAATATCGCAGATTGCGCCTCATCACATTGATCGGCCTGCTCAGGTACTAACTTGATAAAGTCATCGTCTAGCTTCTCTTGGTATTCACGATAACGGCTACCCAGCTGCTTACGCAATGCACTGGTTTCGTTGAACTCTCGGCCGAAGCCCTCGCGCAGCTGACTCACCAAAGCAAAACGCGCTTCATCTGTATACTCAAACATATTCAGCAGTCGATGGGTGCATGCCAGCGCAACACGCCAACGAATGTCTTCACCATATTCTTCTACCAATGCACATGATTGAGCGATTAATCGGCTATCAAACATAAACAGCGACTCAACCAAGCCCATTGATTCAGGACCACCGTAACGCTCAACTTCTCGCTCGTAGGTCATTAACTCAACCTTGTGAAGCTCTCCTGATTCAATTTTTGGATCTAGTAGTGCATTTAAGCGCGGTAACAGTTGGCCACACAATAGTTGCGGATCACCGTGGAAACGCAGACGAATATGCCAATCAGGATCACCGTATCGAATAAAGAACCACTTGTCATAGAGCCCAGCATTTTGTTCAATCAAAGGCAATAACTCATCCGTCAATAACTGTTCAACCAAAGAGTTACCTGAATATATCTTTAAGCTTAGCCACTCAGAGCCTGCACTGAAACGACGCTTAATCGGCTCCGCAGTAATATTTGCAATAGGATCATCTGAGAAATGACTGTGCACCACAGCATGTTCGTTGAAAAACGGCACTATCACTTCATTGTTATAATGGTGACCTGCACTGTCCACTACGCGAGAGCGATAAGCACTGGTTAGTACTTCTTTTAACTCGACTGTCGTCTGGCCCTTGCTTTCTCCTAATAAAATGGCAAACATTTCCGGATTGCGTAAATCCAGCTGCAATACATTGTCAGCCATGGCAAAGCTCACTTGCGCATCCAACTGATATTTTTGCATTAAGTCGTCAAGCTGTTGGCGATTGAACTGGCCTTTTTTATTGACCGCTTCCAACTCTGTGCGCTCGATACGCCAAGTCTTCTCACTGAGGATCAGGTTATCTAACATCACTCTAGGTACAAATGAAGCGCGCTCTGTACTCGATGGCATACTAAAGTGCGGCGCACGCCCCTCTTGGTGTTGCAACATACATAGGAACTTATAGGCACTTAAGCTGCGTGCCGAGTAATTATGTGCACTCGATAAACGTGGGATAACTTGCTTATTTAAACGCTTGCTCCACAGCTTCACTTTTTGACCTTCAACCCACACATGCAAATCACTGAGTGGGATTTGGAATTCGTCACTTAACGCGCTGTCAGCCATAAATACAATTTCATATTGCCTCAAATGTGGTCGGGCTATCACGTTACCAGGTCGCCCTTCAGGCATATGCACCACTTCTGCAAAAATGACATCTTCACTGTGGGACTGTTCATGGGTTAAATGTTCGGTGACCGACTCTTTTAATTGCGGGTCAAGGTGACAGAACCGGCCCAATAAGTTTGCTGCGGATGGGCCATAACAGCCATTAAATTTATAGACAGGATTGCCTCTGTCATCTTGATATAGGCTCAGCATAGTGCCAAAAGAGTATGGAAAACTCTTTATTGCGTCTTTGTTATTTATTTTCCCTTTGAGCTCTTTGCTCTTCAACACCACACAGTCTTTGCCACGGTTTTCAGGTAAACTCAGCGCGCGTTCAACAATGCTGTCAATCATGCTCACTTCAGGCGCTGTCGCCTGATTAGAACCATTACGTGCTAAGTTTAACCCCGCTACCAACGGTGCTTCGTAGCCTGTTTCGGTAGAAATACCTATGCCTGATTCATCGTCCAAAATCGCATCTAGAGGCACAAACTGGCCTTCAAAGCGGCTGTTAAATTGCGTCATAAACTGACTTAAACCAGATCCGGCACTGGTGATAGTCAACCCTGCGATCACTTCCAATTGTTTTTGTACACGCTTGAGTTCCATTTCAGAAATTTGGCATTGCTCAAACGCGCGATAGATATCACTTTGGAATAGTTTGTTTTCTTGTGCCTTCACCGGCAGGTTTTCAAGGTGAGACAGCAGCTGCTTGTACGGTGCGATCTCACCACTTCGTGCGTTATCAAGTTGTTCTATTTGACTCAGTGCCGTTGCCAGCTTGTCCGCCGCATCCAACTCTTTAATGCCTTCAATTGATTTAAGTAACGCTTGATCCGGAGAATCGCCCGTCAAAGGCAGTGGAATATCAGCAAGCAACACGCCTTCATCGATCAGATCTTGAATATAGCTTTCGACTTCTTCTTGATCCGCTTCTTGATAGTGCGCAAGAAAATGCGAAACAAGCGCATTGAAGCTCAAACCCGGTTTAGCCAATTCCAGTGCAAACTTAAAATACTCATCACTTTCAACGGCGCTTAATCGATACTGCATGGTGTCATCAGACAAATAAGTTTCGATATAACGGCACTGCTCGGCAATAAAGTAATGTGATGAGTTTGGCTTATAGGTCAGATGATCTGAACGTGAAGCATGTTTAATAAAATGCTCTTTTAACGCCGACAAATAAAACATATCAAGCCGGGTTTTGCGTGTATCTTTAGTGTGTTGTGCTGGTGTTAGCGTGGTTTGACTATCTACTGTCCCTTGATGAATGCCTGAGAATAAGCCAAATGGTGTGGGGCGCGAACACATGCGCACCATGTATTTAATCAGTGCATGGGCGACTTTTTTACCCTGTTTAGAGTCAGGTTTAGTGCGCCATTGATCGATGCGCTCCAGCAGTGATGGACTGGCCAGATAAATCGCTTCTTCAACCCCAGGTGTCGACAACCATGCACTTAACAGCGTGTTTGTGTCTTGGTTTTCATCGCCAAATGCCACTAGCTGCTCCAAGGCTAAACGCGGTGTACGTATTACAAAAAAATTATCACTTTTTAATTGTTTGCTAGACATATCTGTACTCCTATACCATCAACAAACAGTCTGTCCAACTAACATCGTCATCTAACAAACTAATCAGCCCACACCCAATACCCGCAAAGCCCATTAAAAAGCCGTAGTCAACCTCGTGCTCTTTGCTCAGACCGTTATACGAGTACAAAGCTTCGAGCCCGCGTTCGCGATACTCATTTAAGCTGTAGTCAACCCAGTATTGGGTCGTTTTAAATAACTGTGGGTTTGGCATGTATTGATTTACAATTTGGAAAATAAGTGCAAGGCCAACAAACCCATGACACAACCCTGCATCATTGATATAGCCGCTCTTAGCATCTCGTTTAGCTGCATGTAGGGCAATTTCCAGCGCGCTATCAACATAACTTGGGCGATCTAACGCCTGGCCCGCTCTTGCCAGTATCAAGGCAATTGTGATGTCTCCATAACACCAACCTAGACGAGAGTTCGGCTCGTCTTCACCAGCACATGAGCCATAACATGAAGGGGCATGATTGTGCCCAGTTTGGTTTTCCAATAGCCAATCACATGCGCCTGAAACCAATTTAGTAACACGTGCTTGTAGTGATGGGATTTTCAATGCCGGCAATAACGCCGCGATCATCCCTGGTACACCATGCGCCAGCCCTAAGTTGAACTCAGGCTTTTCTTTGTCATCCGTATCAAATCGATATACTGACTCTTTCGGTTGTGACCAAGCGATGTGACCGTTGTCAAAATACGTCGCGGTGCTCTCAAGCCCCGACACAATAATGTCGAACAATTTAGTTTGGTCTGAATACTTACTGCGTCTAGCAGCATAAGGTGCGTAACCAGACAAGCCCAGCACCATTTCAATTTCACCCGGCCACGGGTTGTAGTCAAGCGCTTGTGTAAACAGCTCATCGACATCTTCCAGCAACTCTGAATCATAATCATCTTGATCTGCTTGATTCAAATACTCAAGTACCCAAGCTTGACCTGCAAGGCCTGTGCTTAACTCGAAGCTTTGCTCAGCTAATTGCTCTTGTAATAATTCTAGCTTCTCTGAAAAAAGCGCTTCATCAACGGAATTTGGATCCAATTGATGTGCTTTAAATAGAAATAAAAGTTGTCCAGCAAGTCCGCTCAGTAGGCCGTTTTTTAATTCAGTATCTGTTTGAATATTGCGGCTGACTTCTTGCGCTAGGACAGTGATGATGTCGCCAATTTCTTGCCGTTGGCTGTCTGTAATTAGTAGTTGCTCTGACATGGTCTTCCTTAATTAATAAAGCTTTATTTTTTTTCTTGTATCAATAAAAGCTAACTTAAATCATGAGGTAGCTCAATAGAGAGTGTTCCTATTATCCTCATTTATATCGCTTATATTGTATCTATATATGTTTCCTTCAGCCTGTGGTTGTCACCTATACACTATGCTAGCTGGGTATAGGTGATCTTCGTAAAAACAGGCTACTCGTTTTGTGCCTCAAGCTCTTCAGCGTGTACTTTTTGCAGTCGGATTTCCCTATCTGCTGAAGCAATCGTCTCTTTTCGGTGCGCAATGATCACCCGAGTCATATCTAGGCGACTAACCGCTTCGTTGATATCTGACTCTAAAGACGTATCTAGGTGACTTGTCGCCTCATCCATAAAGAGAATTTTGGGTTGCTTATACAATGCACGCGCTAAAATAATACGTTGCTTTTGACCACCGGATAGCGATGACCCCATATCACCGATCAAGCTGTCATAACCCATCGGCATTTGACTGATATCATCATGAATTGCGGCAAGTTGTGCACAGTACACGACACGTTCCATATCAATTGGCGTATCAAAGAACGCAATATTGTCTGCGACCGAACCTGACAGTAACTCATCATCTTGCATCACCGCTGCGATCTGCTGACGATATTGACGCGCCCCTATTTGCTCAATCGGCACATCGTCAATCAAGACATCACCACTTTTAGCCTGATTCAAGCCAAGCATAATTTTAAGCAGCGTTGATTTACCACAGCCAGATGGGCCGGTGATGGCCACTGACTCACCAGGTGCGATATCTAAACTTAACTTGTGTAAGACGTCAGGTGTTGCATCTGAGTATGCAAAACAAATATTTTTCAGCTCAATTTTACCTTCGACGGCATGTTTTTTAAGTTGCTCAGGCTGCAAGGTTTCTTTGTCAGTCAAGGCGATATCTGCGATACGGTCAAAGTGCAACCCAACCATTTTAAACTCGATAAGCTTTTCGATGAGATTGGCGGTCTTGTCCATAAATTGACGTTTATAAGACATAAACGCAAAAAGCATCCCGGTACTAAATCCCCCTTCTAATACTAGGTGTGCAGCCAAATAAACCACAAGGATGTTTTCAATACCAAAGAGTGCACGGTTAATGGCATCGTAACCAATTTGGAAATTGCCCAGACGAATACTTTGGTTAATTGCATTGGCATAGCGGTTTTGCCACTGTCCTTCACGCTTCACTTCAGAGCCAAATAGCTTGATTGTTTGGATCCCGCGCACGGTTTCCATGAAGTTGGAGTTTTCCTCCGCTCGCGCCATGATCTCTTGCTCACTGATATTTCTAAATGGCTTATACATGGCGATCCGTACAAGCGCATAGGCAATCACGGCGGTCAGTACAACCACCGACAATGTGGGACTGTAAAAGAAGATCATCGCCAATGTGATAATGGCCATTAAGCCATCTATAATGGCTTCGATTACACCTGTCGTCAGTATCTGTTTTACCTGTTGCAGTGAACCAAAACGTGATACCACATCCCCCATATGCCGTTTCTCAAAATAAGAGATAGGTAAACGTACTAAGTGATGAAATAAGTTGGCACCCAACTGAATATTCATTTGGTTACCGAAGTGCAGCAGCGTAAAACCACGCAGCGCATTGGTGGCAATTTCAAACACCAGTACGAGGAAAAAGCCTGTCGCCAACACCGTTAAGAGGTTGGTATCTCCTGTCAAAACCACATCATCGATGACGAGCTGAATATAATAGGGGGCGGCAAGGGTAAATACCTGCAACAAAATTGACAGCAAAAATATCAATAATAGAGAGCGTTTTAGGCCGGTGATCCGACTCCAGAAGTCGGCAAACCTTAAACTGGGTTTCTTTTCTTGTTTTTCAAAGCTCTTTGTCGGTGTCAGTTCAAGCGCAACACCCGTGAAGTGCTTTGACGCCTCTTCAAGAGTAAAAGTTTTTTCGCCCGACGCGGGGTCATGGATCACAATGCGCTTTTCATTGGCTTTTTTAAGCACCACAAAGTGGTTCATATCCCAATGTAAAATACACGGTGTTTGTAGCGCATCGAGGTCTTCTAATTCAATGCGCAAAGGTCGAGAACTGAGTTCCAGTTGCTCTGCAAAATGCATGATATCGAGCAGCGTTGCGCCTTCAATAGAAATACTGAACTTTTGTCTCAGTGTTGTTAGATCACTGTGGTAACCGTGATACGCAGCAACCATTGCCAGACTTGCTAAGCCACACTCTGCCGCCTCTGATTGCAAAATGACCGGCAGCGAATTCCTTGACCAAAACTGTAATTTTTGTACCGGTGAGTTATCTTCCTGGTGCATATAAAGCCTTTTATTATCGTTATTGCAGCTATAGCTGTCCTTTAATACTAAATACCGGATCAAACAACCAACGTAGCAGTGATCGCTCTTCGATAATGATATCTGCGTCCAGCATCATGCCAGCTCGCAGTGGTGTCGACTTACCATATGCCTGTATACTTTGCTCAGATAGCGTCACTATGACACGATAAGCTGGCTCACTTATCATGCCTGGAATAATGGCTTCTTCAGGTAAAATCAATGAGTTACTAATTTGTTTTATTTCCCCACCATAAATTCCAAACTTTTCGTATGGGAAGGCGTGATAACGTAATTTAGCTTCTTGTCCCGACTCTATAAAACCAAAGGCTGAAGTAGGCACATAAATAACCGCTTGCATCTGACTGTTTTCAGGGATCACACTGAGCAAACGCTCTCCGGTGACTACATTTTTACCCACTTTGGCTAATAACCCTGTCACGACACCCGCTTTTGGTGCTCTTAGTTCACCTAAACGCTGCTGCTCGACTGATGAAAGTTGGATTTCCATGTCTGCACGCTGAGAATTCAACTGATTAATACGTTCAGCATGTTGCAACGGTAGTTTTTCTAATTGCGTATCGTATTGCTCTATTTGCGCCTGTAGACTCAATTTTTCAGAGCGAATACTAGATGATTGCTGTTGCAGCGATAATAAGGTGTCTTTTTGTCTTTGCAGTTCCAGCTCTGAAATATATCCAGTGCCTTTCAAGGTACTGATTTGACCTACCATTTGCTCATTTAACTCCAATCGCTTAGTAAATGTCTGCGACTGATGGTTTAATTCAACTAGGCGTTTTTGTGCTGTTGTTTTTTGCTGCTCTAACTCGGTCAAATCAAGGCGGTATTGTTGCTCTTGTTGGGCTATTAAACGCTCAATATTTTTCAATTGAAATGAATATTGATTGAGTAGCGTTTGATTGAGTTCTAGTGCTTGAGTGCTGTGTTTGGCAGATGCAATACGCACGATGGGCTGATTGGCAGCAACAAGCTGTCCCTCTTCAACCAAGACTTCTGCAATGATCCCTTCCTGTGAAGCAACCATGCTCAATACCCCAGTATTGGGTTCTAAAACGCCAGTAACCCGCTCTTTACGGGCATAACTTCCTAAAGTTAGGTAAATAATGCTGACGATCACTACAAATAAGATCAGAAAGGTGAGTGTTTTAAACACAGGTGGCTGAACTAAGCTCACAGCTCCTTCTAATCGGTGTCGCTTGTTCTCAAGTACTTCTTTGCGAAAGAGATTTTCCATAATAACTTGTACACCCGAATTAATTGTTTTTATTGTTAAATATTAATTAACCCCTAAGCTAATGTATCACTTTAGAATCCAGAAAGGAATCTGGTACAAAAAAAGGGAAATAAATTCCCCTTTCTATCTTATCGCTACGATTTCTTTACCGGCCTTTGCCAACCAGAAATATTTCGTTGCTTACTTCGCGCAACAGCCAACTGTTCGTCTTGCACCTTGGTTGTTATCACGGAGCCTGCAGCAACAGTAGCTTGCGCACCAATAGTAACAGGGGCAACCAAGGACGAGTTCGAACCAATAAATGCGCCATCGCCAATGATTGTTTGTGATTTATTCACACCATCATAATTGCAGGTAATTGTACCTGCACCAATATTCACTTTCTCGCCAACTTGTGTATCGCCAAGGTAAGTAAAGTGGTTAGCTTTTGACCCCGACCCAAGTCGCGACTTTTTCATCTCGACAAAATTACCAACATGGGCATTTTCTTCCATCACAGCACCAGGGCGTAATCGCGCAAATGGACCAAGTGTGCAATTGGCTTTGACCTGTGCTTCCTCGACAACTGAGTTGGCTTTAATTTCTACACCATCGCCAATCGTACAGTCTTTTAACACACAGTTAGGACCGATGCGCACTTCATTACCAATGACCACTTTACCTTCAAAAATGACATTCACGTCAATTTCGACGTCTTCACCTGTAGTCACTTCACCACGTACATCAATGCGTGCCGGATCAGCCAAACTGGCCCCGTTAATCATCAACTCGATTGCTTGGCGCGCCTGATACGCACGTTCTAAAGCAGCCAACTGAACACGATTATTAGCACCTTCAACTTCCATCTCATCATCTGGCTGTGCTGAGTTGATCTCAACGCCTTCATGATGTGCCATTGCCACAATATCTGTGAGGTAATACTCACCTTGAGCATTATTGTTAGATAGCTGACCAAGCCATTTTTTCAACAGCCCACCATTGGCAGCCATAATCCCAGTGTTGATCTCTTGGATCTTAAGTTGTTCTTGTGAAGCATCTTTTTGCTCTACAATACCGACTAACTTGCCGTTTTCTCGGACCATTCGTCCATAACCGGTTGGGTTATCTAGCGTCACCGTCAGCACAGCTAAACCGGCTTTGGGCGTCACAGCCAACAGCTTCTCTAAAGTAGACTGCTTCGTCAGTGGTACGTCACCATACAAAACCAGCACTGTGTCATCATCACCAATATACTCTTTGGCAACAGCCACTGCGTGACCCGTACCTAATTGCTCTTCTTGCAATACCCAGTTCACCTGATTATGAGATAAACGTGCTTTTAGCTGCTCACCACCATGACCATAAACTAGGTTGGTAGCCTTAGCACCAAGCGCTGTTGCATTGTCTATTACATGCTGAACCATCGGCTTGCCAGCAATAGAATGTAAAACTTTAGGTAACTTAGAGCGCATACGAGTGCCTTTACCCGCAGCTAGAATAACTGTATTTAATGCCATCAGTGGTGAATCCTTTTTTGAACTTAAGATTTCTTCACTCATACCTCTCACTTTAAGGTTGTCACTCCGTGTGCCCAACCAAACTCAATCGCAGGGTGAAATATCGTTCAGAAATTATTGCCGATATTTTAACTCGATTTATCAAGATTGATAGTCATAAAGATAAGTTACGTCAAAGAATTGATATAAAATGGTGAGCAAAATCGCCACACATTCTATCAACCATGCAAAATGCGCATGGCCTGATATTACGTGAGACTCAGCTCTTACAGCTTTATCAATTCTTCATAGATAACCACGTGATGGCCCTAACTTTATTGATCAAATCATGTGCTTTGTACACCTGTAATAACTAACGGCTTTTTTCAAATTAAAAACTCAGTATTATTTACCTCATTGAAATAACAGAGGTTCTGTTATAGCAAATGCAGACATCTTAGATTGCTGTAATCTGCTGCTGCCACCCTAGGAGCACAGCATATAGCAACAAAAGAGCAGCATAATAATAAGAAAAGAGCGTCAACTTAAGACAAGGACACAAGCTCTCGCGATATGTCATTCAAGGATTGAATGAGTAAGGAAGCTATTTCGTCTCAGCTTTGCATCATGGCAAAGCTGATAATTTAGTACTGAGTGTCCTAATAGGCTTCGCAAGGAAGCAAGGCCTTTTTATCTCATTGTCATCACTCAAATCACCACCCTATGTTTGCCTGTGTATATGGAAAAAATAGGCGTCTTTTATACCTGTAAGAACGGTCAGTTAAATTCCTGATACACCTCATATACAGTTAGGTTAATTAATAACCAATAGCAGGAATACAACAATGAAACTAACATTGAAAAAGCATCAGCTCAAAGCCCTTTCTAAAAAAGCTAGCCTACCCATTAATGTCACAGATCAAATTGGTGGCGGAACAGATTGTCCGTCATTTGGTGGTGGTGGCGCTTGTCGTGTTAACAAGATTCACGGTGATGATTTGTGTTTTTCTCTCGGCAACGGTGCATGTCCTGCACACTAATTGTCGTCGCATTAGGCCAGCCGGCCGCACCTAGCCGGCCGCACCCTTGCAGTCGCGGTTTGAAGCACGCTCCAAACCGCCTGCCATTTACACGAGCGAATTCAAACAGCATTTAACCCCGCACAGCACACATTCGGTACTACTTTTACTCTTTTTATCAGAAATTATTGTTGTACCACCTGTTTAATATTCACTGTTTCATCAATATTTGCATTGGCAAACCAAGGCATCGATAACAGGGCTGCCATAAACTGCATGCCAAGTATTGCATTAATCGTCATTCCCCCGACAATCACAGCACCTAACCCGCGATAAATTTCAGCGCCCTCAGCAGGGCTAAGTAACAATGGCAGCATACCGAGAATACTGGTTCCCGTACTCATATATATTGGTCGTCTACGGTTTTTAATCGCACATATAATCGATTGTGATTGCGCTAAACCATTTGCGCGGCCAATACGCACTTGCTCTGCAATCAAAATTGCATTATTGATGACCAGACCAAGCAAGATAATAAAGCCAATCATGGTGATCATATCTAGGCTTTGCCCATAGATAATATCGACCCCATTGAGTGCCAAAACACCACCAAATAAAGCCATAGGTAAACTCAATAAAACAGCTAACGCAAGCTGCCAAGATTTAAGTGTTAACCACAGCAACACGCTTAACACGGCCAACGCACACAAAATTAGCAACAAAAATTCTC
Source organism: Pseudoalteromonas sp. Of7M-16 (assembly GCF_022347805.1). Classification (NCBI taxonomy): domain Bacteria; kingdom Pseudomonadati; phylum Pseudomonadota; class Gammaproteobacteria; order Alteromonadales; family Pseudoalteromonadaceae; genus Pseudoalteromonas; species Pseudoalteromonas sp. Of7M-16. The sequence goes on from NZ_JAKRFY010000010.1 coordinate 186,857, forward strand.
GCAGAAATATACTGAGGTTATCTGCACTCCCTTGGAACGCGACCAATACCGTCTGCTGCGGATCAAGCTGCTTTAACTGCGTTTTTACACTCGCCTTAATTTGTTCCACAAATGGGCCAACGGCCACCCCTTCGGGCGGCTCTATTGCCAACGCAACAGCCTGTTCGCCATTCACCCTAAGCCACTCAGACGGTACCTTAACCATTTGTGTTGTGACTAACTGATGCAGGTATACCAAGCCATGATCGGGCACCAAAATGGCGGTGTTTAATAAGCTATCGACATCCTTAACCTGTTCGCCACTCAAATACATAGGTAAGGATGCACCTTGCGTATAATAATGACCTAAATACATTCCATCAGTCAGCGTGACCAAATAATTATTCAGTGTCGCTCTGGTTAAACCTAAACGAGCAAGCGCGTTCGGTCGCACTGTAAACTCAATGCGTGTCATATGATTAGACAAAGGCGACTTCTCTGTTATTTTGGCAAGCGGATATAAACTTCTAAGCTGTGACAGTAAAGTTTGTCCCATCGATTGCAATTCAGGCAATGCAGCTCCGGACAATTGCAGTTCAATAGTGCGGTTATCCGGTAAGGCGAAATTCAATAACTTAGCCTGCATTACATAACTGACAGTGCCAGGTAAATCGGCCAAAATATCTGTTTTTAGCCAGTGCCTAAAACGACTCATATCCCAATCATCACTGGGATAGAAGTACAACTGACAAAGCTGAGTATTACAAAACATGCCATATGCACCGTATTGTGGCGCGAGCTTTTTTTGTTGCGCGTGCAACAAACGCGCTTGAATTTTTTGCGCGATTTGCAGCTCAGCAGCTTGGCTTGATAGCGGCGCTTCAAACACCACCACGGCGTTGACTTTCTTTTGTTTGGGGCTTGGGAGGACATCAAAATCAGGCAGCCACATCACACTCAGCACTGTGGCCAAGGGTAACCCCACTAACAATACACCGTAGCGCACCCCTGAGTGATTTACTGGCGCACTATGCCATCGTACATTGACCATATTGTGAGTCGTATTGAGCGCGGGTCGCGGACGTAACGAATATCGAGCCACCGCAGGCAACACCACCAGCGCAACGATAACTGAAGCCAACAGCGCATTGGACACAGTAAAAGCCAAATCAACAAACAATTGTGCTTCTACCGACTCCATCATTACCATAGGTATGAACACCAGAATACTTGATAGCGTCGAGGAAACAATGGCACCTCGAACTTCTCGAGTCCCCTGTGCGATTGCCATATGAACAGCCTTGCCTGAGCCTAGATGACGATTTATATTCTCAATTACAATTATGGCTGCATCCAATAGCAAACCGGTTGACAATGCCATGCCAGCCAAAGAGATTACATTGAGACTAAAATCTCCTATTTTCATCCCCAATATAACCAGAGATAAACACACTGGCACGGCAAGCATTATCAAGCCGACAGACCTTAAATCACCAAAGAATAACACCAACATCATACCTGCCAGCGCAATGCCAAGTAATAAGTTGCCATAGACTTGAAGCAAAGCAGAATTAATAGATTTTGCGTCATCACGGCTCAAGGACAATTGCATGCCATAGCGTGGCAAAACACCGTCATTGAGCTGCTCAAAAACCGCTTTTACTTCTGCCATGGTGGCCAATGAGTCAATATTGGCACTAGGCTCAAGGGTAAAATAAAATGCCCGCTTGCCTTTAAACGCCGCATAACCCCATGGCGATGCAGGCTGGCGTACTATCTTTGCAATTTCGTGTAACTGGATCACATGCCCCTGACGTACAGCGATATTCACATTACCCAGTTCTTCTAACGGTACTTGCCCGTTAAAATGCAAACTGTAGTCATGGGAACCAATTACCAATTGACCACCTGATTGATCTTTTAATGCAGTCAATGCCGCGGCAATGTCTTCAGTAGTTAAGCCCAGTTGGGTTAATTGCTTCGGCTGAAATCGAATATCAATGCGTTGCTCAGTACTATTAAAGCCGGTTTCAATACGTGCAACCCCCTGAACCTTAGCCAGTGCCGGCTCTATAATTTTCTCCATCACATGAATATAGTCTTGTTTGGTGTGATTCTGTTCGCCATACAACATAGCCGAAGCGAGGGTCAAATTCGCGCCAGATGACTGGTTGATCACACGTGGAGGTAGCACTTGCGTTGGCCAATTTGGCACCTGATTAATTTGCGATAAGACCTCGAGATACAATTGATCCAAATCGCTCCTAGGATGAAAAAATAGCTCAGTGGCAGCAAAGCTTTCTGAAACCACAGACTCGATCCGACTCAAACCATTTAAACTTCGCAATTGTTGTTCCAAAGGCGTCACCAGCGTTTGCTCTATTTCATCGGCCCCCTTCCCCTGCCAGCTGGTATGCAAAGTTATCCGGGGTTTTTCAATAGGTGGGAGCAAAGCGCTTTTAAGCGAAAAAACCTGATAGCCAGCAATCACAATAGACATCAGTGCCAAACACAAAATGACTCGGTTCACCTGCTCAGATTGGATAAAGGACCGTGGTGTTGTCATAGCTGGTCAGTTTCCCATCGAGCCTGAGTTAAGGTCCCTGAATTCCATTCAGATACCTTTACAAGATCTTGCTCAGTCAAGCCTTGTTTTCCTACCGTCACGACTTTTTCCCCCACTTGGAGCGCAGATCTGACAACCACCTGATCGCGCAGGTGAAACACCACCTCAGCTTTGATCCGTTCAACATGGGCACTGTTGGTTAAACGCCAAACAAATTGATTTGATGAGTCTATTTGTAATGCATCGTGCGGGATTTGAGTTAAACTATCCTGCTCCATGCTGACGTCAACTTTTATACTTTCCCCTACCAGCAATCCAACCTCAGCCGACATATCGTATCCGAGCACAAAATTCACCACTTGCTTGTCTTCGGACGATATTTTACTGCCACGCAGAAAGTGCATCGCATTCAGTCCTTCAGCGTTAAACATCGCGTACTTTAAACCTTGGCTTCCTCCTATTGCCTGATATGCGTGCATCGGCATATCGCAACTCAGCTCTTGGGCTTGTTGCGGCTCAATGATAGCTAACAGCTCCCCTTGGCTAAGAAATTGCCCTGGCTGTGCATCAATTTGGATGATCTGCCCTGAAATAGGCGCAGTATGGCTAAGTTTTTCAAGTTTATGTGTGGCCACTGATATTTGTGATTCAAGTCGATGTTTTGCCAACTGTGCAGCTTTAACCTTGTTTGCTCTGAGCATCAGTTGCTGTTCAGAAGTATGATCTCGGCTTAAATTCTGAAGCCGTTGATACTCGCTTTGTTCGAGTTGATAGGTTAACTTGGCTGTTTGTAAATCTAATTCTAGAAGCTCTTTTTGTTTAGCAAGGTAATAAGCGTCTTGCAGTGCAATGACCTCTCCCTGCTCGACATAACTACCATTGGGCTTAATCCACTTGAGCTGCGCTTCGCTGTGACTGGTAATGTGGAATTTATGAAGTGCTCGGGCATGGCACCAAAGTGGTATTGCAGCTCCCTGTTGCCAATCCTTTACCTCTGCGACCATCACCAGCTTTTCTGCATAAGCATTAAAAGAAATCAACACACTTAGTATCAATAAACTAAATAAATGTGTAAGTGGTCGTTGAGTCATGATATTCCCTCAGTCTTATCTTCCCAGCACACTTAAAATTTAACATAAAATAAACATATGAAGTAACTGAAATATTTAACAGGAATGGCATCGCTCAGATATAAAAAGATGGCGCAGCAACGCCACCTTTACTATTGATATTTATATTGAATAAATTAGGTGATCGTCGCCAAACTGTAATTCTGTTCCCAGCTGGCGAGAAAGCTGCACAAATGTTTCTAAACTCGCTAGGCTTGAACTCAACCTCGGTGTACCCAGAGTATGCCTGTGTTCCCCTTCGCCCAGATCACACGGATAAATCTTAAGACTCGTCATCTTGCCATGTTCAAATTCACAAACAGGTAAGAATGAAGTCCAATATTCACGGTGCTTTTTATACCCTTTGCTACCATTGCCATCGAGCCGATTCAGTACATCTGTCACGCGATTCTCATGTTTTAAGCCAAGTAGCTCATACATCTCCCAAGGTTGCTTGGTCACGGTCAAGTTGTGGAAAATAAAATTGCCTAATCCATAGAAGATCGGACAGCCCTGATACACTTCCATACCTCGGTTGTGGTGCGGGCCGTGACCAAGAAAAATGTGCGCGCCTCGCTCAATGCACTGGCGAGCAAAATGCTGCAAAAACTCTGGGGGAGTGTGTGCATCGCCCAACTTCATCTGGTGAGAGTGCAAGCTCACCATAACTAGATCACTCTGACTCTTTGCCTCGTCAATTGACTGGAAGATACGCTCGACATCTTGGGCATTGAGTGTATGGATACTTTTACTTTCTGCTCCTTGCTGAAAATCATAGTCACCAAAATAAAAGACCTGATCCGGATCGTCACTAATGAGGCTGCCTTTTTGCGCCGCATAAGCCAATTCGGCGTTAATATCTGTAGATTGCGCTATCTGTTTCAACACGGCTAATGCATCGGCAGATATTTGATGTACGGTTTCCACTCTCAGAGGGTTTAAACCTGGACGCCCTGACAGATCTGGCGTTTGTTCACCGGCGCGATTATGGTCATGAAAAGTTGTCGTAGCAGCAACCATCGCCACTCGCCCCCCTAGTGTTTCAAGGTAGGTCGGCGCAGCAGCTTCTCTGAGATTATTTCCCGCACCGGCCACCTTAAATCCCCGCTCGACAAGGTGCTTTGTCGTCATCTGCAACCCTGCATGCGAATAATCCATAATGTGGTTATTGGCTAAAGACAAGGTATTAATGCCTAGCGCAGATAAATTATCTAAAGTACGGTAATGAGTTTGAGCCCATGTCCCGCCGGAGCTGGCTGCAGGAAACAGTATATTCGTCGTGTCACATAAGGTGGACTCAAAGTTACAAAACCGCACATCAGCTTGTTTAAAAAACTCAGCCAAGTGCTCAAACTCAGTGCTTTTGGGCAGATCTCTGTTGATAAAACAGTCACCAGCAGCAATGACATTAATTTTTGACATTCTCAGATCTCCCAATCCAATCCGTTCGGTTTGTCACTGTTTTGATTATGATGTACACACTTAAACAGCACGCAGAAAATAAAAAGAATAAAGTAAGCGCCTGAAGTGCAACTAACTTAAGGGCTATCGCAACCCCCAGCAGTGCCAGAGGCGTACAGATGTATGCCATAGAAACGATAAACCCCATCACCACACCAGTTGCATCCACAGGGATCATTTCTTGTAAGCGGGTTGTTAGGTGAATACTTAACGAGCTAGATATCATACCAACTAAAAATAACCCAAGCCCAACACCGACCGAATTGCTTGCAGCATACAACAATAAAAACGCGCCACACATAATGAGTATCTGCAAATCCTCAATACAAAAACCAAGAATCTTTTTGTTATATACTTTGCTAGAAATTAACACACCAAAAAATAAGCCAAGACCTAAGATAAAGAATAGATAACCAATCCAATTAATTTCCATGCCTAATATATCTACCGCCAAAAATGGCATTAACGCGGGTATAGGCGCAACAAATATATTCAACATAAAAACCAATAAAATAATAGATTTAATTCCACTGTACTGTGGGTTATTTAATATTTCACCAATCCCTGAAAAAACGTCTTTCAGACTCAACTTTTTCTGCTCATTGGCTTTGTTGTCTTGCTCTAGCGAGCGCGATATCTTTGATTCACTCCAGGCTGATGCAATGAAACTAAGTCCATTCGCTAGGTACAGCGCACCAAAACTCACAACCGTAATAAAAAAGCCACCAATTGCATGACCGATAGGAGCAGAAATGCGATTTGAAAACTCATACCAAGCATGCCCATCACACAACTCATCCTTCGTAACAGTGAGTTTGATAAGCTTTAACGTGGCTGGTTTGTGTAAAGACTGGCAAACCCCAATCCCAATCGTAATTAAGATTAACGCCATCAATAACCATTGCTTGTCAAACAAGTCCGAAAATATAAACAGTGCGCCCAGTAGCACGGCCAGTACACCCGATATAAGATCGCCAAAAATAACCATCTTTCTACTTGAGCCACGATCCACCAAAGCGCCGCCAAATAACCCCATTAATGCAATCGGTAACGATGCCGCGATTAAATAAAGTGGGATCGCAGAGGTATATTCAGGGTGTGACTTCAGCCACGCCAGTGAGGCTATCAAATGTAATTGACTGCCGATAAAGCTGACCAAGCTACCTTGCCACAACAAGAAAAAGTTTTTCTTTTTGATGATATCTGCATTCATGATGCCGCTCTTTGTTTGGTTAGGGTGATCACCAAATCATCCTCTCCAGGCAAGCCATCAAATGATGTTTGTACATTAGAAATAGACAGTTGATGCTTGTCACACATTGACTGAACAAACTGCTCATCAATGATATTGGTAGTCATCTGATAGTATTCAGACTCATGGGTTTCACTATCAATAAAGCAGAAGAATTTGGTGTAGCCAGTATCAGAATGCTTTTCAGCCCACGCAAGAATGGTTACGTTACGGCCAGAAGGAAATGTTTTGGTGGTACGGTATGTCTTTTCAAACTTGCTAATGTACTCTTCGTTCCACTTTTTAGTACTTATATGAAATACAAATTTACCGCTATCCGTTAAATTATCTCTGATTTTGGCAAAAAACTGATCATAAGAGTCAAAACTTACCATTGGCAACGAGTCATAGGGAAATAAGATGCAATCTGATACACGCAAGTTTTCACATGTTTCAAATAGGTCATATGAAATATCAATGAACTTAGTTTGCTTTGAGAGTGGCTCTAGATAACGAGCTGATGACTCACAAGGTTCAACCAGTAAAAGCTTACTCGGTTGCTGTTCAACTAAATGTTTTGTGATGAAACCTTGCCCTGCACCAATTTCAATCACCGAATCCCCTTTGCTGATCTGCCCTTTCCAGAAATCTAACTCGCCTGGCAACGGGTGTCTGGTAAGTTGGTAATACTCGTTGAGCATACTGCCCCAATCACCTTGTGCTTTTTCCTCAATCATATTTTCCTCCTTAATAAAAGATAGGGCTGAGGTGTTCAACACCTCAGGCCACTACAATAATAACAATTAGTCGATGATGATTACGCGCTCTACCATGACAGCCTCCAAGTTATAATTTGTTTTAATATTCATTGTGTTAGTCCTTTTTTGTACTGTTCGTACTTAGTCGATGATGATTACGCGCTCTACCATGACAGCCTCCAAGTTGTAA